>NZ_JBFAKY010000016.1:0-146346 GCF_040656015.1 Promicromonospora sp. NPDC050249
CGTGCTTATCCCCTTCGTGTGCCGTACCTCCCGCCACAGCTGACCCGCCGGGGTTCCGCTATTTATTGCGCCTGTCCGAGTCTCCCTGGCGAAACCTGGGAGACTCGGACAGGCGCTCTACTTCGCGGAGTCCGGCTCCGTCAGGTCGACATGACGCGTTCGTGCAGGGTCTGGACCGCGTAGCGCGCCGACCAGAAGGCGCCGTGCTGCCACGCGGAGATCTCCGACATCCAGTCGCCCGCGAAGTACACGTTGCCCGCCCCCTGCTGCAGCAGCTTGAAGCCGGCGGAGGTGGTGTTCGGGAAGGCCCAGGCGCCCTCGATGTGGGGGACCTTGTGCCAGGCGATGGAGAACGAGCTGTCCAGCTCGGTGCGGTACTTCTCGCCGTGGATCTTCACACCCTGCTCGACGGCGCGCAGTTCTCGTTGCCGGGGCGCCATGTCCGCGTACGCGCGGGCGTTGGCGCCCGTGTTGTAGTAGCCGACGATCAGCCCTTTCCGCTCGCCGTACCCGTAGGACGGGTACCACAGGTGTGCGAGGTCCATGTCGGTCTCGGTGATCCCGCCGAAGATCCGGTGGTCGTCCTCCCAGAACCGTGACCGGTACTGCAGGCCGATCTTGCCGGCCGGAGAGCCCACGGCGAACTGGCCCAGCGCCGCGTCGACCTCCGGTCCCCAGTTGGTGTCCCAGCGCCGCATGATGCCTGCGGGCGCCGCGACGACCGCGAAGTCCGCCTCGATCTGCCGGTCCCTGCCGTTCCCGGGCTTGTAGGTGACCTTGACCCCGCGGCTGGTGTTCTCCACACCCGTCACGGGTGAGCTGAAGTGGACGTTCTGCGTGCCGATGGCCCGCACCAGGTACTGGTAGGTCGTGTCCATGCCGCCCTTCGGCTGGAACATGAGCATCGACTGCTCCCAGTTGATCTCGAACGGGAAGTACTGGCCCACCTTCGAGGCCAGCACCTCCGAGACCGTGCCGGGTCCGGGCAGCGGCGTGCCGTGCTCGTTCCACGCCGACGGATAGGTCTCGAAGCCGCGGTTGCTCCCGCCGGCATAGGTGCCGTCAGGCCCGAGCGAGCCCCAGCTGCGCAGGAAGGAGCGCAGGTTCTCCTTGTCCTCCTCGGTCAGCTTCTGGTCGAGGGCACCCTGGTCGGTGGCGTGGTGCAGCAGCTCGGAGGTGTAGCCGAAGACGTCCGCCTTGGCGGTGCGGTAGCGGACCGGGTTGCCCGGCGTCGCACCTGACCTCTCGTTGTACAGGTAGGCGTCGGCGTTCGCGTTCGTGAAGACCTCGTACGGCACCCCGAGCTCGCGGATGTAGTCCATGGTGACCATCCACTGGGCGATGCGGGCCGCGCCGGCGTTCAGGTAGATGCCGTCGGAGAACCTCGCGGTCTGCCTGACGCCGTCGAGGTCGGTCTCGGAGTCCCCGCCGCGGATCGTGAGGGTTCGCCCGCCAGGGCGGTGCCGGGCCTCGAGCACGGTCACCCGGTACCCGGCCTTCTGCAGCTCGTAGGCGGTCGCGAGGCCCGCGGGACCCGCTCCGACGACCACCACCTTCTTCGCGGAGCGGCCGGTCAGCGAGAAGTCGCTGCCCCGCGGGGGCACCCATGTCTCTGCCCTCGGCTGGGCGGCTGCGGTGGGCGCCAGCCCCATCGCCCCCATGGTCGCGAACATGACACCGGCGCTGGAGCCCGCGCCGACGGCCTGAAGGAAGTTGCGGCGGGAGACGCCGGAGGTGTTCTTCTCGGTGACCACGGTCCCTACCTCTCGTTCGAAAGGTCCGACGGCAGCGGGACCCGGCCTGGAGACCGGACGCCGCCGTCAGCACCGCTTCGGACGTTATGGAGGGCAGGTCACAGTGGCGGGTCTGCACCGTTTCTATGCAATTGCGCGCAGTAACCAAGTTGTTTCGGTACTTTCGCATATTCCGGCGTTTTCCCAGGAGGAGCCGAGCATCGAGCACGCGGCCGTTCCCGACGCGACCCGCGACGGTCATCCCCCGGAAACTCCCCGTCGCTAGCGTCACGCGCCACCCGGTGTCGACCGCCGGGCCACCGCACCTGGGCTCCGTCAGGGCGCCCGGCCGGCCAGCTGGAGGAGCACCATGAAGAACCGCACCAAGCTCATCGCCGCCGTCGTCGTCACCGCCGCCGTGGCGGTCCCCGGCACCGCGTTCGCCGCCGGGCACGTCTTCCGGCCGGACCCGTACCGCGCCCACTCCTTCGTCACCGGCGACACCCCGCTCATCGCCGACGGCGTGGCGATCGGCAAGAACGTCTCCTGGTACAAGTCCTCGGGCCTCGGCCCGGCGGCGAGCAACACCGCACCCGGTGCGTCCGCCGAGGAGCGCTACATCCCGACCGACGTCTTCCCGGGTGCCGAGCTGCCCGACGGCGTGACCCTCACCGAGGCCCAGGGCATCAATGCCCTCACCCGCATCGGCACGAACCTGGAGCGAGCCGGCCTGTCCTACGACGACGTCGTCTCCATGCGCGTGTTCCTGCAGAACCCCGAGGGCGAGGAGGAGATGGACTTCGCCGGGTGGAACCGGGCCTACCGGCAGTTCTTCGCCAACACGAACCTGGCCACGGGCGAGGTCCTCGACGTGCAGCTCGGATCGGCGACGACCGAGCCGATGGTCGTCAACAGGGCTCGCCCGTCGCGCTTCGCCCTCGAGGTCGAGAACCTCCCGGTGGACGGCTGGCTCGTCGAGGTAGAGGTCGACGCCGTGTACTCCCGCTGAGCCGGGCCACGCCCCGGGTACCCGGGGCGTGGCCGCTACGCCGGGTGCCGGGTCAGAAGCCGGCCGAGTACTGCACCGGCCAGACGCCGGACGCGCCAGGGCCGACGAGGCCCTGCTCCCGACGCCACTCGTTGAAGCTCACCGCCCACTGGCGGTGCGCGCCGATCTGCTGCTGATGCAGGTCGGCCAGGGGCATCCGCTCCAGCTGCGGGAACCGGCGGGCCAGCGCCTCCAGGACGTCGAGCGTGGCGAGCACGTCCACCTCGGCGGTGTGCAGGTCGCCGTCAGAGGTGACGCCGTACCACTGCGTCAGGTCGCCGAGGCGGCGCTTGCCGGGGCGGTACCGGTCCAGCCAGCGGTCGATGACGAGCGGGTCGATCACCGGCTCCACCGGACGGCCCAGCCGCTGGGGGAGGGTCTTGAGCCCGTGCCGCAACAGCTCCGAGTCGAGCAGCGAGAGGTCGAAGGCCGCGTTGTAGGCGACCACGGGCACGCCCTCGGCCAGGTGGGTGGCGAGCTCGGTCGCCATCTCCTCCAGCGCCTCCCTCGGCTGGACGCCGTAGGCCCGGGCGTGCTCGGTGGAGATGCCGTGGATCGCCGCGGCCTCCTCGGGGATCTCCACGCCCGGATCCATGAGCCAGGTGTGGACCTCGGTGCCCACTCCGGGCGAGCGCAGCACGAGAGCTGCCGTGACGATCCGGTCGCCTGCGACGTCGACCCCTGTGGTCTCCGTGTCGAAGCCCAGCAGCGGCCTCTTGATCCAGCTCTCGTTCATGGTGTCCTCCCTGCTCGTCCGGGGTTTCCGGGCCGTGTCGTCCAGCTGTTGTCCAGCTCTGCCCGGTCGTCCGGTGCGTCCATGGAGAACCTTGCCACCGGTCACTGACACTCTGGTCCGGCACTGTGGCTCGCCCCACGGCCGCACATCACCGGAACCTGCGCGCCGTGTCCGGTGCGATGGGTAGGCTTGCCGGGTGAGCAACGAGATCGAGATCGGACGCGGCAAGCGTGGGCGGCGCGCCTATTCCTTCGACGACATCGCGGTGGTGCCTTCCCGGCGCACCAGGGACCCGAAGGACGTCTCGGTCGGCTGGCAGATCGACGCCTACCACTTCGACCTCCCGATCGTCGCGGCCCCGATGGACTCCGTGATGAGCCCGAGCAGCGCCGTCGCACTGGGCCGGTTCGGTGGCCTCGGCGTGCTCGACCTCGAGGGCCTGTGGACGCGCTACGAGTCGCCCGAGCCGCTGCTCGCCGAGATCGCGGCGCTGCCAGGGGACGAGGCGACGCGGCGCATGCAGGCGATCTACTCGGAGCCGATCAAGCCAGAGCTCATCACGCAGCGCCTCAAGGAGATCCGGGCGGCCGGCGTGACGGTGGCGGGTGCGCTCACCCCGCAGCGCACGCAGGAGTTCTACAAGACGGTGGTCGACGCGGGCGTCGACCTGTTCATCATCCGCGGGACCACGGTCTCGGCGGAGCACGTCTCCGGCAACGCCGAGCCGCTCAACCTCAAGCGGTTCATCTACGAGCTGGACGTGCCCGTCGTCGTCGGCGGGGCCTCCACCTACACGGCGGCGCTGCACCTCATGCGTACCGGTGCGGCGGGCGTGCTCGTCGGGTTCGGCGGCGGCGCCGCGCACACCACGCGCGTCAGCCTGGGCATCCACGCACCCATGGCCACCTCGGTGGCCGACGTCGCGGCGGCGCGCCGCGACTACCTCGACGAGTCCGGCGGCCGGTACGTGCACGTCATCGCCGACGGCGGCGTGGGGCACTCCGGCGACGTCGTCAAGGCGGTCGCCTGCGGTGCGGACGCCGTCATGCTCGGTGCCGCGCTCGCGCGCGCGGCAGAGGCTCCGGGCCAGGGCTTCCACTGGGGCCCCGAGGCGCACCACCCGCAGCTCCCGCGCGGCGAGCGGGTCGAGGTCGGCTCGGTGGGCACGCTCGAGGAGATCCTCTTCGGGCCGGGCAAGCAGGCCGACGGCACCCTGAACCTCGTCGGTGCGCTCCGCCGCGCCATGGCCACCACCGGCTACTCCGACCTCAAGGAGTTCCAGCGGGTCGAGGTCGTCGTGTCGCCGTACCAGCCCCGGTGAGCGTGCTCCCCGACGGCGAGCCGCTCGCGCCCGTCCTCGCCGCGGCACCCGCCGCCGATGGCGAGTTCGTCGAGATCACGGACGCCGACGTCGACCAGGTGGTCGAGCTGTGGAAGACGTGCGGGCTGACCAGGCCGTGGAACGACCCGTACGTCGACATCGCCGACGCTCGTGCGAGCGGCGGTTCGACGGTCCTGGTCGCGCGCGCCGACGGCAGGGTGGCCGCCACGGCGATGGCAGGCCACGACGGGCACCGCGGCTGGCTCTACTACGTGGCGGTCGCACCGGAGCTGCGGAGCACGGGCCTGGGCCGAGCGGCAGTCGTCGCCGCCGAGGCGTGGCTGGTCGCGCACGGCGCACGCAAGATCCAGCTCATGGTGCGGACCACCAACACCGATGTGCTCGATTTTTATGGTCGGCTGGGCTACACCGACCAGGAATGCACTGTTCTGGGGCGTTGGGTCGAGTCCGACTGAAGGTGCGTCGTGCGAGGTGAACGCGCTATGACGACCCTGCTGTGAAAGTCAGTTTCACACACCCATCAATACATGGTGCAGGGTTTTGTGCGTAGGGTGGGCGCCATGATCGACGACGCAGCAGCCGACGCAGCGGCTAGTGGTGCGGTCGGCGGTGTGCTCGACCCAGAGCACCCGCAGGGGACTTTTGTCCTCGAGCCAGGGGTCATGGCCCCGCTGGTGGCTCGGATCGCAACCTCCGAGGGATCGGGTACGCACCGGTCCATGTGCCCTTTCACGGGCGCTCCGCTCGTGACGTTCCCGGTCTCCTCCGCCGAGGACGTCGCCGCGTGCGTCGTCCGGGCGCGCGTGGCGCAGCGAAGTTGGGCCCGCCTGCCGGTGCGCGACCGGGCCGGCGTGCTCCAGCGGCTCGGCCGGATCGTCCTGGAGCGGCAGTCCGAGGCGCTCGACCTGATCCAGCTCGAGACCGGCAAGTCGCGCCGCGCCGCCTTCGAGGAGATCGCGGACATCGCGCAGGTCGCCAGGCACTACGCCGTGCGCGGCGCGCGCTACCTCGCGTCCCGCAGGGTCCCCGGCATGGTTCCGGTGCTCGTCGGCGCGCAGGTGCACCGCAGGCCCGTCGGTGTGGTCGGTGCGATCTCGCCGTGGAACTACCCGCTGGTGCTCGCGCTCTCGGAGGCGCTGCCCGCGCTCCTGGCCGGCAACGCAGTGGTGCTCAAGCCGGACCCGCAGACCACGCTGACCGCTCTGTGGGCCGCGGAGGCCCTGGACGACGCCGGCCTCCCGGCAGGTCTCTTCCAGGTCGTCGCCGGTGGCCCAGAGGTGGGTCAGGCACTGATCGAGAACGTGGACCACATAGCTTTCACCGGTTCCACCGCCACCGGCCGCAAGGTCGCTGCTCGAGCGGGCGAGCGTCTCATCGGCGCCACGCTCGAGCTGGGTGGCAAGAACGCGCTCTACGTGACCGACGCCGTCGACGTCGACGCGGCCGTCCCGGGCATCGTGCGGGCCTGCTTCTCGAACTCCGGCCAGCTCTGCGTGTCCATCGAGCGCCTGGTGGTCCACGACGCCGTCGCGGAGGAGTTCGTCGCGAAGTTCGTGCGTGCCGTGCGGAACCTGCGGCTCAGCCCGGCGCTCGACTACTCGGCGGACGTCGGGTCGCTCACCTCCGCCGCGCAGCTCGACAAGGTGACGGCGCACGTCGACGACGCACTCGCGCGGGGCGCCCGGGTGCTCGCGGGCGGCGTGCACCGCGCCGACGTCGGCCCGTACTTCTATGCCCCGACCGTGCTCGACGACGTGCCGGCGCAGGCAGTGGTCGCCCGTGAGGAGACCTTCGGGCCGGTCGTGACGATCTCCCGCGTCGACTGCGACGAGGAAGCCATCGCCGTCATGAACGACACCGAGTACGGCCTGCACTCCGCGATCTGGTCCCGGGACGTCGGCCGGGCACGCCGCGTCGCCGCACGGGTCGAGGCGGGCTCGGTGGCGATCAACGACGGGTACACGATGACCTGGGGCTCGGTCTCCGCGCCGATCGGCGGCTGGAAGGCCTCCGGTCTGGGCGCCAGGCACGGGGTGGCGTCGATCGACGGCCTCACGCGACAGCAGACCGTCGTGACCTCGCGGGGCGCCAGGTTCGGAGCCACTCTCGACAGCCTGTACGGCCTGGGCGGCGACACCCCCAGCCGGGTGCTGACCACTGCCCTGGACGCGATGCGCAGGCTGCGCATGCCGTGAGGTGAACGGTCGTCACCGCGCCCGGTACGCTCGCGCGCATGACGACGCAGCTCCATGCCTTCTGGAAGTCCGCCAACGCACTGCCGGTCATCGGCGGGCTGTTCGGCAAGCGGATCTTCTCCCTGGTCTACTCCTTCAAGGCGCCGTACTTCGGCAGCTTCGCCCCGCGGGTGGTCGACATGCGGCCGAACTACGGCGAGGTGGTGGTGCCCAACCGGTGGCGTAACCGCAACCACATCGGCACCGTGCACGCCATCGCGGTCTGCAACGGGCTCGAGATGGCGATGGGCTCGCTCGCCGAGGCCACCGTGCCCGACGACAAGCGCTGGCTGCCGAAGGGTATGGAGGTGTCCTACCTCGCGAAGTCGACGGGCGACGTCAGGTGCGTGGCCGAGACCGAGCAGGCGCACTGGGATGGTGACGACAGGGACCTGCCGGTGCGCGTCCGGGGCGTCCTCGCCGACGGGACGGTGGTGGTCGAGGGCACCATCCACCTCTGGGTCACGCCGAAGAAGAAGTGACCCGGCGCTGACGGGTCCGGGACTGACCGGTCAGCGTGGCCGACGGCGGGCCAGGGAGCGGACCGCCGCCTTCCAGCTCGCGGGCAGCTCCCGCACGTGCCACCAGGCCCACTGCGCCGGCTGCACGCTCTCGGCGCTCACGCCCACCCCGACGGCGTCCAGCCCGGCCTCTACGCAGGAGTAGAGGGTGCGGCGCAGGTGGTAGTCCTGGGTGACGACGACGGCGGTGCGCACGTCGAACAGGTCGTGGGCGCGCCGGCACGTGGCTGTGGTGTTGAAACCCTCACGGTCCAGCACTATCGCGTCGTCGGGGACGCCGAGGTCGTTGTCCAGGAGCCAGGCGCGCATCGAGCCGGGCTCGTCGTACCGGGTGCCGTCGGCGTTGTCGTGCGCGTCGCCGCTCAGGATCACCGTGGGCGCGATGCCGGCGCGGTAGAGCTCGGCGCCGCCCTCGACGCGACGACGCAGGTAGGTCGACGGCGTCCCGTCGGCTCGGAGCCCGGCGCCGAGCACGATGACGGCGTCCGTCTTCTTGATCTCGCCCGGGTCGTGCCGCACCCTGACGTGCCCGGTGCCCTGCACGATGGCGACGGGGACCGTGAAGGCGACGGCGAGCACACCCGCGACGACGGCGGCGACCTTGAGGGGAGTCACGACCGGAACGCTACCGTGTCCGGCTGCGAGTCAGGTCCCCGCCTCGGGCCATGTGTCAGGCCGCGAGGGCCGTCAGCTCGTCGCGGAGGTTCGCCTCTGCCGCGGCCTGCCAGCGGGCGACGCCGGGGGCGGTGCGGAACAGCGGGCCGCCGTCCAGGAGCGTGCGGAGCACCTGTGACCTGCCCGCGCGAAACAGCGTGTCGGGTACGTCGCAGTACTCCGCGCGGACCTGGTGCGTATAGCGCGCGTAGTCGGCGGGGGAGGCGCCGAGCACCGCGAGGTCGGCGTCGCTGACCAGGCCGCCTGCGACGTCGTCCGGCGCGGGATCGTGGTCCGCCGTGACCATGACCAGGCGTGCGACCTCGTCGACGTCTCCGGCCGTGACACCTGATCCGGAGAGCGGGCCGAGCAGCTCGGCGACCAGGTCCGCCGACCGTTCCTCGTCCTGCCGCGCGACGCCGTCGTGCACCGCGTCGTGGAACCACAGGGCCAGGCGCGCGCGCCAGAGGGCACGCTCGGAGAGCCCGCTGTCGGGGGCTATCGAGTCCAGCGCGTCGAGGGCCGTCGCCAGGTGCAGCGTCGAGTGGTAGACCCGGTGCGGCTCGCGCCAGCGGTCCACCAGGTCCTCGCCGGCCTGGTACGCCAGGCCCGGGTCGGCCCACAGGTCGGCCCAGCGGATCAGGAGCGCCGCCCGCTTGGCGCGGTTCCGTTCGGCGCCCGAGACCCGCAGGCCGGAGGTCGCCAGCCGCCGGGCGAGGTCGCCGCCCTCGACGGGCACCGCGCCGGCGGCGACGAGTGCGTCGTACCGCTCCGCTGGAACGTCGTAGTGGTCCAGGTCGAACGCGCGGTCCGGCACGCCGGCCGCGCGGGCGAAGAGGCGGAGCTCCTGCAGCGACCCGTCCGAGACCAGGTGGGAGAACAGAGTTCCGTGCGCGGGCCAGGCGGGTGGGTCGATGAAGACGGTCACGGGGCGAGCCTACGCGCGGTCCGATGGGTGATCAGACAGGCCTGCGGCCCTGACTCGACGTACCAGGTACGTCGAGTCAGGGCCGCGGTGCTCGCACCGGTCGGGTCAGCTCCGCACGAGCCGCCACGGGCTGTGCCGGTTCCCGGGCTCCTCGCCACGCGTGATCCGCGTCGCCCGGTACGTGTCCCCGTCGTGCACGACCACGTCACGCGCCTTGAAGATACGCGACGCGGTCCAGACGGCGGTGCCGTCCCCGGCCCGGACGATCTCCTGCCACGAACCGTGCGCCGAGACGCCCGGCTCCTGCTTGGTACGCCACGTGGCCCGGTAGTAGGACCCGTCGTGGAAGACCTCGGCTCCGGCGGAGTACTTCTTCGATGCCATCCAGAGCGGTGCGGCCTCACCGGGCACCTTCGCCATGACCTCGATCTCGCTGACGATCATGTGCACGTTCTCCTGGGCGGTCATGACCACCCGGACGGCGTCCGCGCGCACGTCCGCGGGGAGGTCGACGACCGGTGCGGCGCCGTCGGACGTCACCGGGACCGGGTCACCCACGGCCTGCCACACGCCGTCGACCTGGGCCTCGAGCGCCACCGTGCGCGCCCAGCTGAGGTGGCCGCCGTCGCGGAAGAAGCGGGTGACGACACGCGTCACGTCGCGCTCCGTCGGCAGCGTGACGGTCAGCGTGTCCTGCGCGTTCTTCGTGCCGGAACGCCAGTTGGACCAGCCCTTGTCGTCCAGGTCGCCGTTGACGACGTTCTCGGCCGGGTAGCCGGGCTCGGTGTAGGTGGCCGACGCCGTGGTGCCCTCCGCCAGGGCCACGTTCGCCTCACCGGGCTCGGCGACCAGTACCCGGACGATGGCGGGCAGGGTGTTCGAGTCGCCGGCGTCGGCGACGCCCTGCAGCTCGACGGCGCCGCGCTCGTCGAACGCGCCGTCGGGCGCCTCTTCCCAGGTCACCGGGCGCTCCACCGAAGCGCCACCGGCGGCGATCGCGGTGACCGTCGCGGGCAGCTCGGCGGAGCCGCCGATGTAGGCGGCGCCCTGGGCGGGCAGGGTCCGCTTCAGGATGTCGACGACCACCGTCGCGGTGGCCTCGACCGTGCCGCCCGCGGGGATGGCCACGGTGCCGGTGACCTCGACGATCCCAGCCTGCGCCCACGCGTCGTCGCCGGGCATGTCCCAGGTGACGGGCAGCGCGCCGCGCGCCCCGTCGGGGTAGACGGGAGTGACGGTCTCCGGCAGCTCGGGTGTGGTGCCCGGGCGGGTGAACGCGTCGACAGCCGTGGTGCCGAGCACCGTCTCGTCGACGACCGCCCAGCGCTGGTTCGCGTTCGAGTTGGCGAGGTAGGTGCCGACGGGCGAACCGTCGGCCCGTGCCTCGCCGCCCACCTCGAGCACCGTGCGCGCAACCACGTTGACCAGCGTGTACGTCCCGTCACCGGTGGTGGAGAGCACCCAGCGTGCGGTGTCCGGGGTGTCGGCGGGGTCAGCGGGGGAGTCGACGAGCACCGCGGAACCGTCCGCGGTGACCGCGAGCTGTTCGCCGGTGCCGACGTTGGTCACCGCGTACCGCGTCCGGTGGGTTCCGGAGCCCTCGGGAGCGCCCAGGTCGGTGAGCGTCCACAGCTGTTCGGCCGCTCCCGGGTCGTCGGTGGAGATCTGCACGCCGCCGTCGCCGTCGGGCGCCAGCGACAGGTCGGACTGGACACCGTCGATCCGGTACACGTGGCCGTCCTGCGCCAGCGGGGCGGCGTCCGCGACGCCGGAGACGCCGTCGACCAGGAACGTCATGACGGACTCCGCGGGCACGGTGAGCGTCGCGGCGGCGTCCTGCACAGCCACCGGCGTGCCCTCGACGAGGTAGCCGTCGACGCTGGTCACGACAGGCGTGACGGTCGCGCCGGGCGCGACGTTCCCGAAACCGGAGAGGTCGACGGTGACGTCGCGCTCCGCCGTCGTGTCGTTGATGTGCACGACGGTCGCGGCGTCGCCCGAGGCGGACACGGCTGCGGTGCTGTCAGTGTCGTCCACGCCGATCAGCCGGTCACCGGGCGTGATGTAGTGCGTGAAGTTCTGGGTGACCCAGTACTTGGTGTTCGTGTAGATGGGGCAGGTCTCCAGCGTGTCCTCGGCGGTGCAGGAGAACGGGATCTGGATCTCGCCCCAGTTGCCGCCCTCGGGGCTCTCGCCGCCGGGCGCCATGTTGTCGTAGTCCTCGACGGGCTGCCAGAACACCCACGCGGACGGTTCCAGCTCACGCAGGTCGTCCACGATCTGGTGCGCGCTGCCCAGGCCGGACTCCATCGACTCGAAGTCCTGTCCGGTCGTGGACCAGGAGCCGCCGACCTCGCTCATCCACAGGGGCTTGTCCTCGCCCTTGGCGATGTCGCGCACCGTGGTGCGCTGCCCGGTGCCGTAGGTGTGCACGTTCAGCTGGGACACCTGGTCGCGCACCGCGTCGGGGTACGCATTCCAGTTGGTGGCGAACTTGCCCGGGTTCGTCTCGTCCATCGCGGAGATCCGGGCGTCCGTCGTCGAGCCGTCGATGGCGTCGGCGAGGGCCGGGATCACCTGCTGCTGCAGCTCGGGCCCCATGTGGGCGCCCTCCTGGCGGCCACCCGTCGGGTTGCCGTCCGCACCGAGCTTGGTGCCCCAGTAGTTCGTGTTCGGCTCGTTGAACACGTCGATGGTGTCGACGTCGATGCCGTGCGCGTCCTCGAGGCGTTCGGTCGCGCCGACGGCGTAGGCGGCGAACTCCTCGATGCTCTCGGGCTTGAGCTGGTCGGCGTTGGAGTCGAAACCGCCGGAGACGTAGCCGCTGACCGTCTGGAACCACGGCGGGGAGTTGCTGAACGTCTCCCAGTGCGTGATGTCGTCCTTGATGCGGTCCACCCACCAGCGCTGCGTGGCGTCGGCGTCCGGGTTCCAGTGGTCCGGGTTCGCCGGGTCCCACCAGTCGACGTCCTCACGGGTGGTGCCCTCCGGCGCCTTCCACCAGCCCTCGACGTCGGCACCGGCGCGCAGGTAGTCCGGGACGTCGGGGGCGTTGCCGCCGCCGATGTTGTACCGGGCGATGTTCAGGTTCATGCCGTCCTCGCCGAACAGCATGTCGGCGAGCTCGTTCCGGATCTCGTCCGGGTAGCCGCCGGTGGCGTTGGCGAACCAGACGAGGCTCGTGCCCCAGCCCTCGAAGGGTTCGCCCGCGTACGACGGGTCGGGTCGCACCGTCACCGCCGCTGCGCTCGCGGCCGCGCCGGTGGCAGCCGCGGCGGTGGCGGTCTGGGGTGCGTCGGGCTGTGCGTTCGCCGTCGCCGGGGCCAGCCCCGCCGCCAGCAGCGCGCTCGCCGTCAGGACGGCGCCTGCGCGCCGTCGCCCTACGTTCTTTCTCTTCGAGCTCATCGTTGAGCCCTCCTCTCGCGTCAGTGCGACGATTCGGGACGTTCCGGGTGGATGTTCACGCAAACATCTGGTCGTGTCCGAACCGATGTTGACGTCATCATGGATGTGGTGATCCTCCTCGGCGAGGCCGCGGACGTCAAGCCTCGCGCCGTCCGGATACCTGCGACGGCGGGTTCTCAGGCTGCGGTTCGTGCATCGAACCGCAACCTACGAGTGGTTTTCGGCGTCGAACCGCAACGTGCGCGTGGTCCTCGGTGTCGAACCGCAACGTGCGCGTTCTCGTGGGCGTCCAACCGAACGTTGTGAGTCCACCGACGGCCCGATGGACCCGTAGCCATCGATTCGACGCACGGGAAGACACGCAACGTGCGGTTCGGCGCCGCCGGACGCGGCGTTGCACAAGAAACTTGCGGTTCGGCGCGAGTCAGCCCTCGACCAGGGCCATCGTCTGGCGTGCGATCGCCAGCTCCTCGTTGGTCGGGACGACCATGACGAGGGGGGTCTCGGTGGGCTCGACCAGCGGGTGCGGCTCGGCCGGCGAGTCGTCCCCGACCAGCGAGCCCGACTTTCGCACCGAGATCACGCGCGCCTCGTCCGACCGGCTCTCGTTGGCCGCCGGGTCCACGGTCAGGCCCAGGAACTTCAGCCCGCGCACGACTCCCGAACGGATCCGGTGGTCGTTCTCGCCGACGCCGGCGGTGAACGTCAGCACGTCGATCCCGCCGAGCACCGCCGCGTACGCGCCCACGTACTTGCGCAGCCGGTGCAGGTAGACGTCCAGCGCGAGGCGTGCGTCTCCATCACCGCTCGCGACGAGCTTCTGCAGCTCGCGCATGTCGCCCACCCCGGACATGCCCAGCAGGCCGGAACGCTTGTTGAGCAGGGTGTCGACCTCGTCGCCGGACATCCCGCCGCGCACCAGGTGGAAGATGATGCCCGCGTCCAGGTCGCCCGAGCGGGTACCCATGACGAGGCCCTCGAGCGGCGTCAGGCCCATCGAGGTGTCCACCGGCGCGCCACCCAGCACCGCCGACGCCGACGCGCCGTTGCCCAGGTGCAGCACCACCTGGCGCAGCGTCTCGGGGCCACGGCCCTCGGCCGCCAGCTTGGCGAGGACGGCCGGATGCTCGGCGACCGCCGCCGACACGAACTGGTGCGACGTCCCGTGGAAGCCGTAGCGGCGCACGCCGTGCTCGGCGGCGACCTTGCGGTCCAGCGCGTACGTCGTGGCCGCCTGGGGGAGCGTCGAGAAGAACGCCGTGTCGAACACGGCGACGTGCGGCACGTGCAGCAGCTCGCGCGCCACCTCGATGCCTGTCACGTTGGCCGGGTTGTGCAGCGGCGCCAGCGGGACGAGATCGCGGACGCCGGCGACGACGTCGTCGTCGATCAGGGTGGGGGCGCTGAACACCTCGCCGCCGTGCACCACCCGGTGCCCGACGGCGGCGATGCCCGCCTCCGCCAGGGACGGACCCACCTCGTCGAACAGGCCCATGACGATCCGGAGCGCCTCGCCGTGGTCGGGTACCGGGAGGTCGCGTACCAGCTCCTCGCCCTTTGCCTCGTGCTTGACCCTCCCGTCGGCCTCGCCGATGCGTTCGACGATGCCTCCGGCGAGAGCCTCGCCCGAGGCGGGGTCGACCAGCTGGTACTTCAGCGAGGAGGAGCCGGAGTTGAGGACGAGGACGGTGGTCATGCGGACTCCTTGGTCTCGACAGGCTCGACCCGCGAGGTGGGCTCGACCCGCGGGGTGGTCTGGGCCTGGATCGCCGTGATCGCCACCGTGTTCACGATGTCCTGGACGAGCGCGCCGCGGGACAGGTCGTTCACAGGCTTGTTCAGGCCCTGCAGCACCGGACCGACGGCGACAGCGCCCGCCGACCGCTGCACCGCCTTGTAGGTGTTGTTGCCGGTGTTCAGGTCGGGGAAGACGAACACGGTGGCGCGGCCGGCGACGTCGGACCCGGGCAGCTTGGACGCGGCGACCGAGGCGTCCACCGCTGCGTCGTACTGGATGGGGCCCTCCACGTCGAGCTCCATGTCGGCCTGGGTGATGCGCTCCCGGACCAGCTCGGTGGCGGTGCGCACCTTGTCGACGTCGGCCCCCGTGCCGGACGTGCCGGTGGAGTAGGAGAGCATCGCGATGCGCGGGTCGACGCCGAACTGCCGGGCGGTGGCCGCCGACGAGATGGCGATGTCGGCGAGCTCGGCCGACGTCGGATCGGGGATGACCGCGCAGTCGCCGTACACGAGCACCCGGTCCTCGAGGCACATCAGGAAGACCGAGGACACCGACGACGTGCCGGGCTTCGTCTTGATGATCTCGAACGACGGCCGGATCGTGTGGGCGGTCGAGTGGGCGGCGCCCGAGACCATGCCGTCGGCGAGTCCGAGGTGCACCATCATCGTGCCGAAGTAGGAGACGTCGGTGACGATCTCCCGCGCGCGCTCGACGGTCATGCCCTTGTGGGCGCGCAGCCGGGTGTACTCCGCCGCGAACTTCTCCACGTGCTCGGGGTCGTGCGGCGACAGCACGCGGGCGGCCTCGATGTCGAGGCCCAGCTCGGCGGCGCGGGCCCGGACCGACTCGTCGGAGCCCAGGATCGTGAGGTCCGCGATGTGGCGGGCCAGCACCGTCGACGCCGCGCGCAGGATCCGGTCGTCGCCGCCCTCCGGCAGCACGATGTGCCGGCGGTCGGCGCGCGCCCGCTCGATCAGCTGGTACTCGAACATGAGCGGCGTGACCACCTCGGGCCGCGGCAGGTCGAGCCGGGCGGCGAGCGCCGCCGAGTCGACGTTCCGCTCGAACAGGGCGCGGGCCGTCTCGACCTTGCGCACCGAACCCTTGTCCACGCGGCCGCGGGTCTCCGCCGCGGCGCGGGCCGCACGGTAGGTGCCGAGCTGGGTGGTGATGATCGGCAGCTTGGGGCGCATCGCCTCCAGCAGCTCGGCCGGGCGGCCCTGCGGGTAGAACCCGCCGTTGAGGATGATCCCGGCCAGCGACGGGAACGACGGCGTCAGGTGGGTGGCGAGCAGCCCGATCAGCAGGTCGATCCGGTCGCCCGGGGTGATGACCACCGCGCCGTCGGTCAGCCGTTCGAGGAGGTGCTCGAAGCTCATGGCGCCGACCTGCAGCTCGAGCGCCTCGCGGCCCAGCAGCTCGGGGTCGCCCAGGACGAGCGTGCCGTCCACTGCCTCCAGGAGCTGGCCGACGGTCGGGGCCTGCAGGAACGGCTCCTCGGGAATCGTCCAGACGGGCAGGTCGGGCTGTGCCTCGGCCAGCAGGGTCCGCACGTCCAGGGCGCTGTGGGTGTCCGCACGGTTGACGACCAGCCCGATCGCCTGCGCGTGGTGGGCCGCCAGCTCGGCGAGGCTCACGTCGGCCAGGGCGCGGATGCCCTCGGGGGTGCGCTCGCGGCCCGAGACCACGAGCAGCACCGGCGCCCCGAGGTTCGCGGCGATCCGCGCGTTGAACGAGAGCTCGGTGGGGCCGGCGACGTCGGTGTAGTCGGTGCCGAGCACCACCACCGAGTCGCAGCGCCCGGCCAGGTCGTGGAACCGGGACACGATGCGGCTCAGCGCGGCCTCGGGGTCGGCGTGCAGGTCCGCGTAGGTCACGCCGACGGCGTCGTCGTAGGCGATGTCGACGCCGTCGTGCTCCAGGAGGAGCTCCAGCACGTGGTCGCGCCGGCCGCTCGAGTCGTCCGTCTCGCTCGCCCGTGAGACCGGCCGGAAGACCCCGACCCGCTGGCCCTTCCGGACCAGGAGGTCGAGGACGCCCAGGGCGACCGTCGACTTCCCGCTCTCGCCCTCTGGGCTCGCAATGACGATGCTGCGGGTTGCGCCGGTCACATGTGGCTCCGTGTTCACTCTGTTCGATCTCGCGTGGCACCGGATCTCGCATGGCGAGATCTGCTGCTACTCGTTGTCTCCACCGGTGCCGAGCGTAGCGCCAACCTGGCCGCCGTCCGCCAGGTCCTGGGCGTCCGGCCAGACCCAGTCGCGCACCTCGGGAATGTCGTCTCCGTGCTCGCGCGTCCAGGCACGGGCGCGGATCCGCGCGTCCTCCATGCGCTGACGCAGTCCGGCCTGGGCGCTGCCGAGCGACGGAACCCGGTCGATGACATCGATCACAAGGTGGTACCGGTCCAGGTCGTTGAGCATGACCATGTCGAACGGCGTGGTCGTGGTGCCCTCCTCCTTGTACCCGCGCACGTGGATGTTCGGGTGGCCCGTGCGGCGGTAGGTGAGGCGGTGGATGAGCCACGGGTAGCCGTGGTACGCGAAGATGACCGGCCGGTCACTGGTGAACAGGCCGTCGAACTCGGAGTCCTTGAGACCGTGCGGGTGCTCGGAGGCGTCCTGCAGCCGCATCAGGTCCACGACGTTGACGACGCGCACCTTGAGGTCGGGCAGCTCGCGCCGCAGGATGTCGGCCGCGGCGAGCACCTCCATGGTCGGCACGTCGCCCGCGCAGCCCAGGACGACGTCGGGCTTCTCGCCCGCCTTCTCGGTGCCCGCCCACTCCCAGATGCCGAGACCGCGCGTGCAGTGCTCGATCGCGGACTCCATGTCGAGGAAGTTGGGCGCCGGCTGCTTGCCGGCGACCACGACGTTCACGTACTGGCGGCTGCGCAGGCAGTGGTCATAGGTGCTGAGCAGGGTGTTGGCGTCCGGCGGGAGGTAGACCCGCACGATCTCGGCCTTCTTGTTCACGACGTGGTCGATGAAGCCGGGGTCCTGGTGGCTGAACCCGTTGTGGTCCTGCCGCCACACGTGGCTGGACAGCAGGTAGTTCAGGGACGCGACGGGCCGCCGCCACGGGATGTCGTTCGTGACCTTGAGCCACTTGGCGTGCTGGTTGAACATCGAGTCGATGATGTGGATGAACGCCTCGTAGCTCGTCAGCAGACCGTGCCTGCCGGTCAGGAGGTAGCCCTCCAGCCAGCCCTGCACCTGGTGCTCGCTCAGCATCTCCATGACGCGGCCCGCGCGAGCCATGTGGTCGTCCACCTCCGGCCCGATGTACTGCGCGTTCCACTGCTTGTCGGTCGTGTCGTACACGGCCTGCAGGCGGTTCGACGCGACCTCGTCCGGGCCGAAGATGCGGAAGTTGTCGGGGTTCAGCCGGATCACGTCGGTGAGCCACTCGCCCAGCACGCGCGGCGCCTCGGACGACGACCCGCCGGGCACCGGCACGTCCACCGCGTAGTCGCGGAAGTCGGGCAGCCGGAGATCCTTGAGCAGCAGGCCGCCGTTCGCGTGCGGGGTCGCGCTCATCCGCAGGTCGCCCTCCGGCGCCAGCTCGCTGATCTCGGCCAGCACCCTGCCGTCGTCGTCGAACAGATCCTCCGGCCGGTAGGACCTCAGCCACGACTCGAGCACACGCAGGTGCTCGTCGGTGTCGCGGGCGTTCGCGAGCGGCACCTGGTGCGCGCGCCACGACCCCGTCGTCTTCTTGCCGTCGATCTCGGCCGGGCCGCTCCACCCCTTGGGGGTGCGGAACACGATCATCGGCCAGGCGGGGCGGCTCAGGTCGCCCTGCGCGGCACGCGCCTTGATCGCGGCGATCTCGTCGAGCACCTCGTCGAGCAGGGCCGCGAACCGGCGGTGCGTCTCGAGTGGCGGCTCGTCCTGGTCGTACCCGCCCTCGAAGAAGTAGGGCTTGTGCCCGTACCCGGCCATGAGGTCGCGGAGCTCCTGCTCCGGGATGCGCGCGAGGACCGTGGGGTTGGCGATCTTGTAGCCGTTGAGGTGCAGGATCGGCAGCACCGCGCCGTCCTGCGCAGGGTTGAGGAACTTGTTCGAGTGCCAGGAGGTGGCGAGCGGTCCGGTCTCGGCCTCGCCGTCGCCCACGACCGCCGCGACGAGCAGGTCCGGGTTGTCGAAGGCCGCGCCGTAGGCGTGGCTCAGGGAGTAGCCCAGCTCGCCACCCTCGTGGATCGAGCCCGGTGTCTCCGGCGCGACGTGGCTGGGGATGCCACCGGGGAAGGAGAACTGCCGGAACAGGCGCTTCACACCCTCGGTGTCCTGCGTGATGTCGCTGTAGACCTCGGAGTAGGTGCCGTCCAGGTAGGCCGAGGCGACCAGGCCAGGACCGCCGTGGCCGGGACCCGTGATGTAGATGGTCTTCTGCTGCCGCTCCTTGATGGCGCGGTTCAGGTGCGCGTACAGAAAGTTCAGGCCGGGCGTGGTGCCCCAGTGGCCCAGCAGGCGCGGCTTCACGTGCTCCGGGACGAGGGGTTCGCGGAGGAGCGGGTTGTCGAGCAGGTAGATCTGGCCGACCGAGAGGAAGTTCGCGGCCCGCCACCACGCGTCGATGCGCTCCAGGTCGGCGGGCTCCAGCTCGGCGACGCCGGTGGCGCGCCATCCGGAGGTGGTGGAGTCGGGGACTGCTGTCGTGGTCATCGCATCTGCTCCTACGGGAGTGACGTGCGGGGATCTGTGCCGGAGTTGTCTGCTCGTTCATTCGAACGCAGAACTGCTCGGCACGCGAGACGACCATCCGGAGGTTCGTGTGTGAGATGTGAGACGTCGAGCTCACAGGTGCGACCTGTGCTTCTGAGACCTTGGTGGGCGGTTACCGTTGACGTCATGCCTGTCAGTGCCTCCAGCACACCCACGCAGACGGCGTCCGACGCCGATGCGCACCCCGAGCGCCGCACCTTCCTCCAGGTCGCCCGGCAGCCCCGCATGATCGGTCTGCTGCTGGTCTTCGTGCTGGCGGCCCTCGTGTGCGGCAGGCTCGGCGCATGGCAGCTGGACCGCGCGTACGAGCGTGCGGAGCTGGCCGCGCAGCAGCAGGCCGCGGAGGCCGTGGCAGCTGGGCCGTCGTGGCTGGGTGACGTGCTGGCGCCGCAGGAGAGCTTTCCCGGCGAGCTCGTGGGACGCGAGGTCCGGGTGGCCGGCGAGTTCGAGGGTTCCGGCTCGCTGCTCGTCCCCGGCCGCGTCCTGGAGGGGCACACCGGCTATCTCGTCCTGACCCCCTTCCGCGTGACGGACGACGGGACGGACGGCGCCTCCTGGGCCGGTCTCTCCGGTGCGCCGGTGCTCGCCGTGGTCCAGGGCTGGGTGGCAGCACCCGCCGACGCCGAGACGCTGACCCTTCCCGAGGACGAGGTCACGCTGACGGGCTGGCTCCAGGTGGGCGAGTCGACGTCGGGCAGCGCCGCCGTGGTGGACGGGCAGACCGAGCAGATCGCGCTCAGCGCGCTCGTCAACGAGTGGGGCGGGCCGATCTACACGGGCTACCTCGTGGCGAACGGAGGGCCGGGCTCTCCCGAGAGCGGGGGAGTCGCGGCCCTGCCGCGACCCACCATCGACGGTGGGTCGGGCGCCAACCTGCAGAACGTGTTCTACGCGCTCCAGTGGTGGGTGTTCGGCGGGTTCGCCGTGCTCTTGTGGATCCGTCTGGTGCGGGACGAGATGGCCGGCGGACGCCGCGGCGGCGAGCCCACCGACGCCGACACGGGCATCGCCGGACTGCCGTCCGCGTGACCGTCAGCCCCTGACGCTCTCCAGCATCCGTTCGACCGCCTGCTCCAGGATCGGGCGGGGCATCGCCGCGTTCAGCCGCACGAACCCCCGGCCGGCATCGCCGCACTCACTTCCGTCGACCAGGACGACGCCCGCCCGCTCGCGGAAGTGCGCGGCCGCGCTCGCCGGCCCGCCCGGGAGGTCCAGGCCACGGCAGTCCAGCCAGGTCAGGTACGTCCCCTCGGGCGCGCGGTAGCCGATCCCGGTCCCGTCGAGCAGCTCGCCCAGCCGCGTGACGTTGCCGTGCAGGTAGGCGACGAGGTCGTCCAGCCAGTCCCGCCCCTCGGTGTAGGCGACCCGGTTGGCCAGCATGCCCGGCGTCGACGCGCCCTCCTCGATCCGTTCGGCACCTGCCTCGTTCCAGAGCTTCACGTCCGTGTCGTTGGACAGCACGACCTGCGCGCACTTGAGGCCCGGCAGGTTCCAGGCCTTCGAGGCCGAGGTCGCGGTGAGGGTGTGACCCGCCGTCGTCTCGTTCAGGGATGCGTACGGGACGTGCCTGCGGCCCGGGTAGACCAGCGGCGCGTGGATCTCGTCGGCGAAGACGCGCCCGCCGTGGCGGTCGACGACCTCGGCGATGGCCAGCATCTCGTCGGGCTCCAGGACCCGGCCGATCGGGTTGTGCGGGTTGCACAGCACCAGCAGGTGTCCGCCCGCGCGGAACGCTTCGTCGAGCGCGTCCAGGTCGTACGCGTACCGGCCGTCGGCGTCGCGCGGCATCGGGACCTGGATCAGCTCGCGGCCCAGCTCGCCCGGCAGGGTCTGGAACGGCATGTACGAAGGAGAGGGCACGATGACCGGCGAATGAGGGCGCGAGAAGTGCATGACGGCGTGCACCAGCGCGGTCAGCACGTCGGACACCGGGCGCACCCGTGCCGGGTCCACCGTCCAGGAGTACCGGTCGGCGGCGAACGCCGCGTACGCCTCGGCGGTGCCCGTCACCAGGTGCGGCGGGAGATAGCCGAACATGCTGCGGTCCACGGCGTCGTGCAGCGCGGCGGCGATCGGCGGCGCGACCGGGAAGTCCATCTCCGCGACCCAGGCCCCGATCTTGTCGGGAAAGGCCGTCCACTTGAGGCTGCCGTTGTCGCGTAGACGCTCGGCGGTGAGGGCGTCGAAGTCGTAGGCGTTCACCTTCGCATTGAACCAGGTGCGCCGTGCTCGCCGTCCGGGTGCCCAGGGGTGCGCAAGGATGGCTACCTGTGACAGGCGCCGAAGCTGGAGGACGACGATGAGCGGCACCGGATCGTGGACCGGACCCTGGACGGGGTCTGGCTGGTTGGAGCACACGATGCTCGCCGTACCGCTCGCCCGGGAGGTCGCGGGGAGCGAGGTCCGGGCCGGGCTGGACGCAGGCCTCGACGTCGACCTGATGACCGACGGGTTCGTGATGGAGCTTGTCTCGGCCGAGCTCATGGCGCGGGTACAGGCCGGCGACCTGGCGGCTCGCGAGGCGATGGTCGCGCTGGGCGCGTCGCTGGAGGCCGGCCCGCCCGTCGTCGGCGAGGACATCGTCAGCGCCTACCTGATCCACGTCCCGTCGCCCGGTCAGCCGGGCGGGGAGATCGCCGACGGGCTGGGCCCGCGGGTGCGTGCCGCGCTCGACCAGGACCGCGACCACCGGAACGAGCCGGCGGTCGCCGCGTTCCTCGACCGGCTGCTCCAGGCGGTGCCCGCGCTCCGGCCGCTCGCCGACGCCGAGCGCTACGGCTACCACGATGAGGTGCTGGCGCACCCGTTCCTCAGCGATGTCGCCGAGCGGGCGGTCGCGCTGCTCACCGGCGGGGAGTCCCTCGAGATCGACGACGACTGGACCGACCAGGAGCGGGCCGAGGCGCTCCGGCTGTTCACCTCCGCGGCTCCGGACCCCGTGGCGGAGGTGCGGGCGGTGCTCGACTTCTTCGAGGCCGAGCTCGGGTCCGTCCCCGAGGTCGACGAGCTCGTCGCCGCGGCGTTCGTCGGCATGCTGCCGGACGAGGACGAGCCGGGCGCCGAGATCCTCGGGCTGCTCGGGCCCCGCCTGCGCACCGAGCTGCGTCAGGCCAGGTAGCGCTTCTCCAGCGCGACGAGCTTCGTCTCGGCCTCGGTGTGGATCTTCTTCTCGAGCACGAACGACATGACCGGGACGACGCCCGCGATCACCATCGTGACCAGGCGGCCGAAGCCCCAGCGCATCTTCGACCAGAGGTCCGCGACGGTGACCAGGTACACGACGTAGATCCAGCCGTGCGCGAACGGCACCCAGGCGATGAACGGCATGACGCCCTCGACGTCCGTCAGCGCACCCAGGCCGTACTTGATGCCCAGCTCGACGCAGAGGATCAGCAGCATGACACCGGTGACGAGCGCCATGAAGCGGTAGCGGGCCATCGCGCCGCGGGCCTTGCGGATCGCGACGGCGGCGGCCTCGGCGGAGATGTCGGGAGTGGTCTGAGGGGTACTCACAACCATCGAGGATATGCCTCTTCCGGGGGTGCTCCCTGCCGCCGCCTCTGCCGCCTGCTCTGCCGTCCGGATAAAGCGTGGATCAATGTCAGTGGTCCTCCGTACGGTGTTGGTCGTGCGCTCCCTCCCCTTTGCCGATCCCGGCACCCCGCCGCTGCGCGGACCGCTCACCCTGCTCCTGTGGCTCGCCCGGAAGCAGGTCCGGGTGCTGCTCGTCGCGATGCTGTTCGGCGTCGTGGGCTTCACCTGCAGCGCCTTCCAGCCGTTCTTCCTGGGGCGGATCATCGACAGCGCCTCCGCATCGGGACTCGACCGGACCACGTGGAGCTGGGCCGGTCTGATGCTCGGCGTCGGCCTGGTCTGGATCGCGGCCAACGCGATCGGGCACCGGTGGGACATCGCGGCGTGGATGCAGGCGGCGTTCCGCACGTCCCAGCTGGTGACGCGCACCGTGTCCCGGTCAGGGCACAACATCACCAAGGAGCTGCCCACCGGCGAGGTGGTGTCGTCGGTCGCCAACGACACGATGCGCATCGGCGAGATCTTCGGTATCGCCGCGCAGACCATCGGCAGCATCGCCACCTACGGCATCGTCGTGGTGCTGATGCTCAACCAGTCGCTCACCCTTGGCCTCGTCATCGCGCTCGGGCTGCCGGTGGTCGCCGCGATCCTCGCCCTGCTGGTCAAGCCGCTGCAGAAGCGCCAGAAGCAGCAGCGCGACGCACAGGGTCGGCTCACCACGCTCGGCGCCGACACCGTCTCCGGCCTCCGGGTCCTGCGCGGCATCGGCGGCGAGAAGGTCTTCACGGGCCGGTACCGGACGCAGTCGCAGAAGGTGCGCCAGGCCGGTGTCGACGTCGCGGGCACCCAGTCGGTGCTCGACGCCCTGCAGATCCTGCTGCCCGGGCTCTTCATCGCGCTCGTCGTGTACCTCGGCGCGGTCGAGGCCATCGCGGGGCGGATCACGACGGGGCAGCTCGTCGCGTTCTACGGGTACGCGTCCTTCCTGTCGTGGCCCGTCCACCTGCTCGTGCAGTCGGTGAACGTGGTGACCAAGGCGCACGTCGCGGCGGGCAAGGTGATCAAGGTGCTGCAGGTCGTCCCTGCCACCGGCGCCGACGCCTCGACCGCTCAGATGCCGCCGGCCGACGTCCCGCTGGTCGACGAGACGTCCGGCGTCACGCTCCGGCCCGGTCGGGTGGTCGCGCTGGTGAGTGCGGACCCCGACGAGTCGGCCGACGTGGCGATCCGGATGGGCCGGTTCGACGACGAGGGCGAGGCCGGCACCCCGGTCACGCTCGGTGGCGTCCGGCTGGCCGAGCTCGACAAGGACGAGCTGCGGGAACGCATCGTCGTCGCGGACGCGACGCCGGCGCTGTTCTCGGGCAGGCTCGCGGGCGAGCTCGACGTGCGGGACTCCGCGACCGCCGAGGCCCTGCTTCGTGCCCTGTACATCGCCGACGCGCACGACGTGCTGGACTCGCTGCCCGACGGTATCGAGGGCGAGATCCCGGAGAAGGGGCGCTCGCTGTCCGGCGGCCAGCGGCAGCGGGTCGCGCTGGCCCGGGCGCTGCTCACCGATCCCGAGATCCTGGTGCTGATCGAGCCCACCTCGGCGGTCGACGCCCACACCGAGGCGCGCATCGCGCAGCGGCTCACCGACTGGCGTCGTGGCAGGACCACCCTGATCGTCACGGCGAGCCCTCTGGTGCTCGACCACGTGGACGACGTGATCTTCCTGGAGGACGGGAGCGTCGTCACGCACGGGACGCATCGCGAGCTGCTGGACCTGCCCACCACCGCGGAGGGCGGGCGTGAGGCGGCCCGCTACCGCCGGGTCGTGGGCCGGTCGCTGGACGACGACCTCGATCTGGAGCTCGACGAGCTGCTGGACACCGCCAACGCACAGGAAGGAGGCACGGCATGAGCACCGGAAAGATCCTGCCGATCGCGGACGCCGCAGAGACCTGGCGGTACACCCGCGGGCTGCTCGCACGGCACCGGGTGCCGCTGGTCGTCATCACCGTGGCGAACACGGTGGCCGCCGTGGCCGGGCTGGTCGGCCCCCTGATGCTGGGGAAGCTCGTCGACGCGGTCATCGGCGGGACCACCGTCGAGGTGGCGCGCAACCTGGTGCTCGTCGCGGCCGCCGCCGTGGTGCTGCAGGCGCTGATCACCCGGTTCGCGCAGCGGCGCGCCATGGTGTTCGGCGAGACGGTGTTCGCCGACATGCGCGAGGAGTTCGTCGAGACCGTCACCGCGCTGCCGCTGTCCACCGTCGAGACCGCGGGCACCGGCGACCTCATCGCCCGCACGACGCGCGACGTCGGCCGTATCCAGAACGCGGTGCGATTCGGCGTGCCGCGCCTGGTGATCGCCGTGGTCACGCTCGTGCTGACGGTACTGATGAGCATGTTCGTGTCGCCGCTGGTCGCGCTCGGCATGTTCGTGGGCGTCCCGGTGCTCGTCACGGTGGCGCGCTGGTACCTCAAGCGGGCGACGCCTGCCTACCAGCGCGAGTCCGCCGCGTACGCGCGGCTCGACGGCACGGTCACCGAGTCGGTGGAGGGCGCGCGCACCATCGACGCGCTCAGGATCGGCCGCCGGCGGACGACGCGCGGCGACGAGGATCTGCACGAGGCGTTCGAGGCGGAGCTCGGCACCCTCAACCTGCGGACCGTGCTGTTCCCGGGGGTGGACTTCGCGTTCATGCTCGCGCCCATCACGGTGCTCGTCTGGGGCGCGTTCCTGGCGTCCGAGGGCACGGTGACCATCGGCATGGTCGCCACGATCGTCATGTACGCCTACCAGCTGCAGGGGCCGATCTGGGAGCTCATCTTCTGGCTCGACGAGATCCAGGTGGCCGCGACGTCCCTGTCGCGGATCATCGGCGTCCGCCTGGTGCCGGCCGACCGTACGGCGGGCGACGCGGTACCGGTCGACGAGGAGGTGCGTGGCGCCGACGTCCGCTATGCCTACCGGGCGGGCACCGACGTGCTGCACGGCATCGACCTCGACCTGCGGGTGGGGGAGCGGCTGGCGATCGTCGGGCCTTCGGGCTCGGGCAAGTCGACGCTCGGCCGCATGCTGGCCGGCATCCACCCGCCCACCGGCGGCACGGTGAAGGTCGGGGGCGTCCCGCTCGTGGACCTGCCGCTGGAGGACCTGCGCAAGCATGTGGCGCTCGTGACCCAGGAGCACCACGTGTTCGTGGGGTCGCTGGCGGAGAACCTGCGGCTCGCGAAGATCGACGCCGGCGACGACGAGCTGATGGACGCGCTGCGGGCGGTCGACGCGCACGGGTGGGTCGAGTCGCTCGACGACGGTCTCGCGACGGAGGTCGGCTCGGGCGGGTACAAGCTCACCCCGGCGCAGGCGCAGCAGATCGCGCTCGCTCGGCTGGTGCTGCTCGACCCGCACACGCTCGTGCTCGACGAGGCGACGTCGCTGCTGGACCCGCGCGCTGCCCGGCACCTCGAGCGCTCGCTCAACGCGGTGCTCGACGGGCGCACGGTGGTGGCCATCGCGCACCGCCTGCACACCGCGCACGACGCGGACCGCGTGGCGGTGCTCGACGGCGGCCGCATCACCGAGATCGGCCCGCACGACGAGCTGGTCGCCGCGGGCGGCGAGTACGCGAAGCTCTGGCACAGCTGGCAGCACGAGTAGTACCTGCCGACCAGTACCCGCCGACGCTCGGACGCCGAACGTAGAGGTAGTGGCCCTCTGACCACTCAGACGGCCACTACCTCTACGTTCAACGACGTTCGACGTGGTGCTGGTGCGGGCGTTCAGCCCGACCGCCAGCCCAGGCCCACCGAGATCCGGGCGGCGGCGTCGTGCACGATGGGCGCCAGTGTCTCGAGGCGTTCCGGCGGCATGTAGGGCCGGGTCGCCGTGACGCTGATGGCCGCGACGATCGAGCCGGACGTGTCCCGGACCGGGGCTGCGACGCAGAGGATGCCTGGCTCGTTCTCCTCGAGGTCAAAGGCCACCCCTCGACCAGCCGAAGCCGTCATGACCTGCACGAACGCCTCGGCGGTGAGCACGTCGTGGTCCAGGCCGTGCCCGGCGCCCGCGGGCCGCTCGGCGAGGAACTGCTCGCTCCAGCGGTCCGGGCTGTCCAGGAGCAGCGCCTTGCCGATGCCGGTCCGGGTCAGCGGCATGCGGTGCCCGATCTGCGACCGCATGACCGCCCCGCGGGTACCGGGGATCTTGTCCAGGTAGAGCACCTGGTTCCGGTCCTCGATCGCGAGGTGGACGGTGTCGTGGACCCGCTCGGCCAGCGTGCGCAGCACGGGTGCGGCGATGGAGGTCACCGGGTTCTCCTGCAGCGCCTGGTAGCCGAGCTCGATCAGGGCGGGGCCCAGCGCGTACGCGCCGTCGTCGAGCTGGCGGAGGTAGCCCGTGGCGAGGAGCAGCTGCAGCAGGCGGTGTGTGGTGCTGCGGCCGATCCCGGTCTCCTCCGTGATCTCGCGCAGCCGGGTCCTGCCGCGGGCCACCGCGTCGACGACGGCGATACCGCGGGCGAGCGTCTGGGTGCCCGGGGGAGCGGCAGCGGTCACCCGGCCACCGTATCCCGATAATAGGGACGTGGTTCGCACAGTCGGGACGTTGCTCCTACCGTCCGGAACATGGCTGACGACGGACCTGGGCGCGACGCCGCGCTGGTCGCACTCGACTGGGGAACCACCACGTTCCGCGCCTGGCTCCTGGATGGCACGGGTGCGGTGCTCGACAGCGTCCGGACCACCGACGGCGCCCTCACGATCTCCGGGCGCTCCGAATCGGCACGGGTGCGGGCCCTCGCGTTCGAGGACACATTCCGGCGGCTGTGCCGGTCCTGGCTCGACGAGCACCCCGGGGTGCCTGTGCTGTGTGCGGGGATGGCGGGTTCCAACCACGGCTGGGCCGAGGCCGGCTACCTCGACGTCCCGGCGGACCTCGGCGACCTGGCGGAGCACCTGACGGTGGTGCCCGCCGGGGAGTCGGTGGTCCACCTGGTCCCCGGCCTGCGGGTCGACCGCCCCGACCCGGACGTGCTGCGGGGCGAGGAGGTACAGCTCGTCGGAGCGCTGGCCGAGGTCGCGGAGGGCCCGGCGACGGTCGTCCTTCCCGGCACGCACTCCAAGTGGGTGCGCCTCGACGGCACCCGCGTCACGGGCTTCACCACCGCCATGACCGGGGAGCTCTACGGCCTGCTGATGCGGGACAGCATCCTCGCGCGGCTCGCGACGGGGGCACCGGGGACCGAGGTCACCGAGGCGTTCACCCGCGGGCTCGACGCCGAGGACGCCCGCGGCGAGGAGCGCGGCCTGGCCGCCCTGCTCTTCACGGCGCGGCCGCTCGCCCTCGCCGGCCGGCTCGACCCCACCGAGATCGCCGACTACGTCTCCGGCCTGCTGGTCGGCTCCGAGGTGCGGCACATGCTGCGCGGCACCCCCGCCGGCGTCGTCGCGCTCTGCGGGCCACCGGCGACCGAGCGCCGCTACCGCTTCGCGCTGGAGCGAGGCGGAGCCTCCGTCCGTACCGTCGGAGAGGACGCCGCGGCCCGGGGGCTGTGGGGCATCGCCCTCGACGCGGGCCTGGTCGTACGCCCTCCGGCGACGTCGGCAGCCACCTCGGCGAGCAGCCCACCAGGCGGCCAGACAGGGAAGGACCAACCCGCATGACCTCCCGCCCCACAGGCCTCGTGGCCATCCTGCGCGGGGTGACGCCCGGCGAGGCCGTCGCCGTGGCGGAGGCGATCTTCGCCGCGGGGTTCGACGCCGTCGAGGTGCCGTACAACTCCCCGGACCCGCTCGAGTCGATCCGCCGGATCCGGGCGGCAGGCCCGGCAGGCCGCCGGGTCGGGGCAGGCACGGTGCTCACCCCGGACGAGGCACGCCGGGCCGCCGACGCCGGCGCCTCCCTCATCGTCTCGCCGAACACCCGGCCCGACGTCGTCGCGGAGACCGTCCGGCTCGGCCTCGAGAGCTACCCCGGGGCGGCGACGCCTACCGAGGCGTTCGCCGCGCTCGAGGCCGGGGCGCGCGCCATCAAGCTCTTCCCCAGCTCGGCGGTAGGCATCGACGGCATGCGCGCGTGGGCGAGCGTCCTGCCGGCGGGCACCGCACTCGTGCCCGTCGGCGGCGTGGACGCGGGCAACCTCGCGGACTGGGCGCGCGCGGGCGCCGCGGGCGCGGGCATCGGCACGTCCCTCTACCGTCCGGGCGATCCACCGGACGTGGTCGGCGTGCGGGCGGGCGAGCTGGTCCGGATCTGGTCCGCCGCCATCGCCTAGCCGAGCCCAGCCCCGCGGCACAGGCCCGCGGCACAGGCCCGCAGCACAACCGACAACACAGCAAAGAGGCATGCAGTGAAGATCACGTCGATGACGACCTACGCCGTCCCGCCCCGCTGGCTCTTCCTCAAGATCGAGACCGACGAAGGCGTGGTGGGCTGGGGCGAACCGGTGCTCGAGGGGCGCGCCGCGACCGTCGCGGCCGCCGTCGAGGAGCTGTCCGACTACCTGATCGGCCAGGACCCCCGGCGCATCGAGGAGCACTGGACGGTCCTGTACCGCTCCGGGTTCTATCGAGGCGGCGGTATCCACATGAGCGCGCTCGCCGGTATCGACCAGGCGCTCTGGGACATCAAGGGCAAGGCGCTCGGCGTCCCGGTGCACGACCTGCTCGGCGGCCGGGTCCGCGACCGCATCAAGGTCTACTCCTGGATCGGCGGCGACCGGCCCGCCGAGACGGCGGCCCAGGCCAAGGCCGCGGTCGAGCGCGGCTTCTCGGCGATCAAGATGAACGGCCCGGAGGAGCTGCAGTACCTCGACTCACGCGACAAGGTGGAGAGGGTCGTCGCCAACGTCGCGGCGGTGCGGGAGGCCGTCGGTCCGGACATCGGCATCGGCGTCGACTTCCACGGACGGGTGCACCGGCCGATGGCCCGCGTCCTGCTCGATGCGCTGGCGCCGTACCACCTGATGTTCGTCGAGGAACCGGTGCTCAGCGAGCACGTGGACGGGATCGCCGACGTGCTGCGCGGCTCGGCCACGCCGATCGCCCTCGGCGAGCGGCTCTACTCGCGGTGGGACTTCAAGGACGTCATCACGTCGGGGGTGGTCGACGTCATCCAGCCGGACCTGTCCCACGCCGGCGGCATCACCGAGGTCCGCAAGATCGCGGCCATGGCCGAGGCCTACGACATCGCCGTCGCCCCGCACTGCCCGCTCGGCCCGATCGCGCTCGCCGCCTGCCTGCAGCTCGACGCCGTCGCCTACAACGCGGTGATCCAGGAGCAGAGCCTCGGCATCCACTACAACACCTCGAACGACCTGCTCGACTATCTGGTCGACCCGACGGTCTTCGCGTACGAGGCGGGGTCCGTGGCGATCCCGCAGGGGCCGGGCCTCGGGATCGAGGTGGACGAGGACTACGTGCGCGAGCGCGCGGCGGAGGGCCACCGCTGGCGCAACCCCGTCTGGCGGCACGCCGACGGCTCGTTCGCGGAGTGGTGACACGCGACCGGGCCGACGGCGAGGTGCGGGACGTAACACACGTGCGAGACGCCGGGCCGCCGCCCGGCACATAGACTTGTGCTCGTGACGTCACCCGCCACCGCTACCTCCGGTCAGCCAGAGAATCAGCCCCAGACCCCCCGTCCGGTCATCGTCGTCGACTTCGGCGCGCAGTACGCCCAGCTGATCGCGCGCCGGGTGCGCGAGGCGAAGGTGTACTCGGAGATCGTGCCCCACACGTTCACGGTCGAGCAGATGCTCGCCAAGGACCCGGCGGCCATCATCCTGTCCGGCGGTCCCTCGTCCGTGTACGCGGCGGGCGCCCCGTTCGTCGACCCCAAGCTGTTCGAGGCCGGCGTGCCGGTCATGGGCATCTGCTACGGGTTCCAGGCCATGGCGCAGGCGCTCGGCGGCGAGGTCGCCCAGACCGGTCTGAGCGAGTACGGCGGCACCGAGGTCGAGGTCTGCGCCTCCGGCGTGCTGCTCGCCGGCACCCCCGAGCACCAGACCGCCTGGATGAGCCACGGCGACGCCGTGCACACGGCGCCCGTCGGGTTCGAGGTGCTCGCGACGTCGAGCGGCTCACCCGTCGCCGCCTTCGAGGACACCCGCCGCCGCCTCTACGGCGTGCAGTGGCACCCCGAGGTGAAGCACTCGGCGCACGGCCAGACCGTGCTGGAGCACTTCCTCTACGAGGGCGCCGGGCTGAAGCCCGACTGGACCCCCGGCAACGTCATCGCCGACCAGGTCGCAGCCATCAAGGCGCAGATCGGCACCTCCCGCGTCATCTGCGCGCTGTCCGGCGGTGTCGACTCCGCCGTCGCCGCCGCGCTCGTGCAGCGGGCCGTCGGAGACCAGCTCACCTGCGTGCACGTGGACCACGGCCTCATGCGGGCCGGCGAGGTCGAGCAGATCGAGAACGACTTCGTCGCCTCGACCGGCGTCCGCCTCATCGTCCGTGACGAGAAGGAGCGCTTCCTGACGGCGCTCGCGGGCGTCAGCGACCCGGAGACCAAGCGCAAGATCATCGGCCGCGAGTTCATCCGCGTGTTCGAGGACGCGCAGCGGGACATCGTCGCCGAGGCCGGCGAGCACGGCGAGGACGTGAAGTTCCTGGTGCAGGGCACCCTGTACCCGGACGTCGTGGAGTCCGGCGGCGGTGAGGGCGCCGCCAACATCAAGAGCCACCACAACGTGGGCGGCCTGCCCGACGACCTGGACTTCGACCTCGTCGAGCCGCTGCGCACCCTGTTCAAGGACGAGGTTCGTGCGGTGGGCCGCGAGCTCGGCGTGCCAGAGGAGATCGTCTCGCGCCAGCCGTTCCCGGGTCCGGGGCTGGGTATCCGGATCGTCGGCGAGATCACCGCCGAACGCCTGGAGATCCTGCGCCGCGCCGACGCGATCGCCCGCGAGGAGCTGACGAAGGCCGGCCTGGACAACGAGATCTGGCAGTGCCCGGTCGTGCTGCTCGCCGACGTCCGCTCGGTGGGCGTCCAGGGCGACGGCCGGACCTACGGTCACCCGATCGTGCTGCGCCCGGTCTCGTCCGAGGACGCGATGACGGCGGACTGGACCCGACTGCCGTACGACGTGCTGTCGACCATCTCGACGCGCATCACCAACGAGGTGCGTGAGGTCAACCGCGTGGTGCTCGACGTGACGAGCAAGCCGCCGGGCACCATCGAGTGGGAGTAGCGCTCACGCGCATCGAGAACGGGGTTGTGTACCGCTGAGCCATCAGGCGGTACACGACCCCGTTCTCGTTCGCGCCACTGGCTACCAGCCGGTGAGGCGGGCCCACGTCAGCCCGACCATGGCTCCCAGCAGCATGTACGGGCCGAACGCGATCCCGGTCTTCCAGCCCGCGCGCCGCCCGAGGAGCAGGACGATCGCGACCACGCCGGCCAGGAGATGCGCGGCGAAGACGCCGACCAGGAGCGTGGTCCACGAGTGCCACGTGAGGACCGCGCCGAGGCTCAGGGCGAGCTTGACGTCGCCGTACCCGATGCCGCCGCGCGGCGCGACGAGGTAGAGCACCTGATAGACGGCGAAGAACGCCAGACCGCCCAGCGCCGCCTGCCCGAGCGAACCCCAGTCGCCGGTGCCGAGCGCGGCGAGGGCGAGCAGCGCCGCCGTCGCCCAGGTCAGGGGGAAAACCAGCGCGTTCGGCAGCCGGTGGGTGTGCGCGTCGATGACGCCGAGCGCCGCGCCGGTGACGGCCAGCACGAGGTACGCCGGCGTGAGCCAGCCCGGGCCGCTCGCCCAGAGAGCCCAGGCCACGGCCGGCACGGCGGCCACCACGATGGCCCGCGGGTACGGCGTCACCTCGGCCCGTGCCCGCCGGTACAGCCGGACGGCGAAGGGCGCGGCGGGGCTCGTCGCGGCAGGCTCGGTGGGGCTCACCGAGCGAGGCTATCGGGCGCCCCAAGGCGCCGCACCAGAGCGGAGCGATGAGCCGAGCGTAGGAGCGGTAGCCGCATGCGCCTGCGCGAAGCGACCAGCCCTACGTTCGGCGAGACAGCGTGACCGGGCCTACGGTCGGCGGCTCGGAAGGGCCAGCGCCGCGGCCTCCTTGTACGCCCGCTCCGTCGCGGCCAGGACCTCCGGCCAGGCCACACCTGCCGGCGGGGTCGCCGCCCGCACCAGCAGCCCGTCGAGGAGACCGGGTTCGGTCGCGAGCCGGACGAGGGCTGCGGTGAGCCCGGCGTCGTCGGGCACGACGAGGCCCGTGGCGCCGTCGACCACCCGCTCGGCCACGCCGGAGCCCGCGCGGGTGACCACCGTCAGCCCCGCGGCCTGCGCCTCGAGCGCGGCGAGGCCGAACGCCTCGGCGACAGCGGGCGCGGCGAAGACGTCGGCGCGCGCGTAGAGCCGCTTGAGCTCGGTGCCGGAGAGCCGCCCGGGCAGGGAGACGACGTCGCGTAGCCCGTGCTCCGCGACGAACCGCCGCGCCGCCGCACGTTCGGGGCCGTCACCGGCGAGGGTCACGAACAGTGCGCCCTCTGGAAGCCGGGACGCGGCGTCCGCGGCTGCGGTGAGCAGCGGGAGCATCCGCTTGCGCGGCGCGAACCGGGCTGCGGACACCACGTGCACCGCCGAGCCCTCGGGCCGGGCGGCGCGTTCCGTGCGCGGCACCCGCCAGGCGTCCAGGTCGAGGCCGTTGGGCAGGATCGCGACGTCGGCCGCACCGGCTCCGGTGCCGGCTCCCGGGCCAACGAGCCGCCGCAGCGGCTCCGCCGTCAGCTCGCTCACCGCCGACCAGCGCACGGGCAGACGCGACCAGCGGACCACGACGTCGGCGGCGGCGAACAGGCGCCAGGCCGCGCCCCACACGCTGTGCACGGTCAGCACGGCAGGCAGCCCCAGCCGGGTCACGGGCTTCAGCGCGGCCTGCGCGGTCGGGGCGAGCACACCCATGTGCAGGTGCACGACGTCGGGCCGCTCGCCCCGCGCGATCGCCGCCCGCAGGCGGGCGGTCACGTGGGCCGTGGACCGCGGGTGTATGGGCCAGCTGCCCGGGATGCGGGCGGCGATGCGGTGCACGGTGACGCCGTCCTGGACGGTGGTGCTCACCCCGTGCGCACCGGGGGTGGCGGGGGTGGTGGTGATGACCTCCACCTCGTGACCTGCTGCCGCCTGCTGGCCGGCGAGGCGGCTCACCTGGGCCTCGATCCCGCCGAGCAGCGGTAGGTAGGTGTCGGACACGTGAGTGATACGCACGCTCGTCATCCTCGCACCGTGGGTCGCCGCCCTCAGGGCTACGCCGCGCGGTGCGCGCGGAGCGAACTTAGCGTTGAACGCATGTCCAACTACTCGAACGTCCCCGTCAGAGGCGTCAGGGGCGCCGGTTCGTTCACGATCCTCGCCGGGATCGTCATGGTCCTGGCCGGGATCGCGGTGTGGATCCTCGTGGCGACCCAGCTCTCGGCCGAGAACATCACGGTGGCCGACGACTCCGAGTTCCTCGGCGGAGTCTTCGCGGGTCAGCAGGTGCAGGGTCCGCTCACGGCCTACGCCCAGGCCGACATCATCAACCACCACGCGCTGGAGGCGTCCGGCGGGTCCACCTACGCGGAGCTGGCACAGGACGATCCCGTCCGCGACACCATGATGAACGCGTCCTTCCTGCGGGCGTCGCTCTTCACATCGGTGGTCGCGTTCGGGATCTGCGCCCTCGTGATCGGGCTCGGGATCGTCCTGGGTGTGATCGGGGGAGCGCTGCGCAGGCTGGGCAGCGCTCCCGCGGTCTAGCGGCGCCGGATGCTGGAGACCACCGACCCCACGACCAGGATCACGCCCGCCGCGCCCAGCAGCAGGATGAGGGCGACGCCCACGTCGAACATCACACCGGCGGACACCGCGAGGATGCCCAGGCCGACGGCGATCACTATCAGCCCCCATACCGCCGTCCCGACACGCGGGCCGCGCCGCGTGGCCGCCTTGGTCGGCTCCTCCGGGGCGGGCCGCGCCTGCTGAGCCGGCTGCGCCTGTGTCGGCTGCGCCGGGCCGGACGCCGGAGCGGTCGCCCCGGTCGTGGCCCCCACCTCGGGCGCAGGGTCACGCAGCGCGGCGAGCGGGTCGGAGTCGTCGCGCGCCGGGGCATCCCGGACGGCGGTAGCCGCCGCTTCCTGCTCCTGTACCCGTGCCGCGGCGACGCCGTAGGCCGGGTGCACCTCACCCTCGGGCGCTGGGCCCTCGGGCAGGCGCTGGGTGGCCTGGGCGATCTCCTGCGTCGGCGGGGTCTCCGCCGCGGGCAGCACCTCGGTGGTGCCCGGGTCCTGCGGGTTCTTGTTGTCCATGGTTTCGCTCGTGTCCTGGCCCTCGGGCCGGCTCGGGGTCTTGCTCGGGTTCTCGTGGTCGCTCGTGTGCTCGGTCATGGCGCGCTCCCTCACTTGATCTCGCTCACGATGACTTCGCCTGCGCCGGCCTCGATGTCGAGGGTCAGCACCGCGCCGTCCTCTCCCACCTCGTCGCTGGCGAAGTAGGTGTCCGATCCGACGCCGCTCGCGGCCCGGTCGTGCTCGTCCACGTTCCACTGGACGTGCCCGGCGGCGACGTAGGCGTTCGCGTCCACGGCGATGTCCGCCGGCACGTTCACGACGGTCTGGCCCGCGCCGAGCTGGATCGGCACGACCACCGGGTCGCCCGGCTCGACCTTGGACAGGTCGAGCTCGGTGAGGTCGATGGTGGGGTCACCCCACTGGACGTAGAAGCCGTTCTCCGCCTCCCGCACGGTCTGCACCATGACGGTGCCCTCCGTGATGGTGGCCGCGTCCGGGTTGTTGGGGCCCGACACGTAGCCCTCGATCTCCCGGCTGCTCGACATGGCGTCGTCCACCCAGCGCGGGCCCACGGCATCGGCGACCGCCACGTAGGCGACGCCGAACAGCATGGCGACTATCGCGAAGAACCCGAGCACACCGCTGGTGCGGCCACGCATGGCCGAGACGAGGATCGCGATGCCGAGCGTCACGGTCCCGATGCCCAGCCAGACGGAGCCGAGCTCGCCGATGCCGTCGGGCAGGCCGGACGCGTCCATCCGCTGGAGGCCCAGGAGCAGGGCGCCGGCCAGCAGGATCACTCCCATCGTGACCCCGACGGTGGCGCCGCCCGGACCACGGTGCACGCGAGCAGGGGGCGGTGTGTAGACCGGCTGCGGCGGCATCGTCTGGGTCGGGTTCGACCGGTACGGCGCCTGCGTCTGGCGGTAGGGCGCCGGGCCGGCGCCGGTGGCGTAGACCAGACCGTCGGGCCGCCGGTACTCGACCGGCGGTGCGGGGGTGAAGTGGGCGGACGTGCCGGGCTCGCCGGGACGCTGCGGGGCGGAACCGGTGGGCGCACCCGGAGCCTGCACACCGGGGGTGTGCACGCCTGCGGCAGGAGTGCCCGGGGTGGGCACACCGGGGTTCCCCGCGACCGCGCCGGTACGGAGGGCGGCGTTGTCCCTGCGCCGCTGCACACCCTGCACGATCAGGTAGAACACCACACCCAGGACGGCCAGCCAGAAGAGGAAGGCGAGCCACTCCCAGCCGTTGTCGTCCCACCAGCCGGACGGTCCGCCCCAGGCGAAGCCCGTGAGGAACACGGCCACCGAGCCGAGCATCGCCACGTCGAAGTTGCCGCGCGTCGCCTCCTGCAGGTGGATCCGGCCGTCGCGCTCGGGCAGCAGCGCCCAGCCGATGCCGTACAGGATGAGGCCGAGGCCGCCGAGGAAGAAGCTCACGACCAGGATGCCGCGGACCAGCAGCGGGTCCCAGCCGATGCGCTCGGCGACGCCGCCCGCGACGCCGCCCACCCAGCGCTGCTCGGAGCGCGGGAACAGCCCGCGGCGGATGGATGCGAAGAAGCCGGACTCCGGGTAGGGCTTCTGCCCGGGTGCGACAGGTGCAGGATCGACCATCGGGTCGGTCGCTGGATCGACTGCTGGCTCGAAGGCCGGGCCGGCGCGCTCGGCGTCCGGGCCGACCGGCCTGGCGTCGGCCGAACCGCCCGGCTCGGGCCTTGTCTGTCTGACGCCTGAGTCTGCGGTTCGCTCCGGGCGGTGCGCCTCGTTCCTCGGCGCTCCGCCGGCGCTCACCTCCGGCTCAGGCGTGGCGCCCTCTGGACGCGTCTCGTCGGTGCTCATGCCTCAATGCTGCGCGCCGGGCGCCCCGTGCGGCATCGGGACCTGCCCTGAACCAACCCTGGTTAGCCCCGCGCTGGACCCTGAGATCCAGGCTCAGGCGTGTTCAGGGGAGTCCGGGCATGTGACGATCGGGGTGTGAACCAGAGACTCACCCTCCGCCGGCCCAGCACCGCGGGCCCGGGATACAGCGGCCGCTGGGTGGCCGGTGTCGCCGCAGGCCTGGCGGCGCACATGGGCGTGCCCGTGTGGCTGGTCCGGCTCGCGTTCCTGATCCTCGTCTGGTTCGCCGGGGCCGGAGTGGTGGCCTACGTCTTCTGGTGGGTCACCGTCCCCGCGGGGGTCCCGGCGGTCGCCGCCGACACCGTGCCCACCGAGCGCCGTCGGCTCGCGCCGCGGCTGACCACCGACGCGAACGCCGACGCCGGTGCCGCCGACCGGGCGGCGTCCCTCGTCGAGCGCGTCCGCCTCTCCGGGCCGGTGTCGCGGCTCGCGGCCCGCGACATCTGGATCGGCGTGGTCCTGCTGTCCAGTGCCGCGCTCCTGATCGCGCTCCGCGCCGACTGGGACCCGGTCGCATCGTGGGTGCTGCCCGCGCTCATCGGGCTCGGCGGCGTCGCCCTGGCCTGGAGCCAGGTCGACGTGACGGAGCGGGACCGCTGGGTAGGCGGCTCGGGCAGGGGCCTCCGGTCGCGGACGGCGCTGCTGCGGCTCGCCGGCGGCGTCGTGCTGACCATGCTCGGTGTCCTCATGCTGGTCGGGCAGGACACCCCGGTGAGCGTGCTCATGCAGGTCGCCATCGCGTCGGTGGCGATGGTCGCCGGTATCGCGCTCGTCTCGCTGCCCTGGTGGTTCCGGCTCGTGCGCCAGCTCGGCGACGAGCGTGCCGCTCACGCCAGGGAGGCCGAGCGCGCCGACATCGCCGCCCACCTGCACGACTCGGTGCTCCAGACCCTGGCCCTGATCCGCGCGCAGGCGTCCGACCCGGAGGCCGTGTCCCGCATGGCTCGCGCCCAGGAGCGCGAGCTGCGCGGCTGGCTCTACGACGACCGGCAGGAACCCGGCACGTCGGTGGCCGCCGAGCTGAAGGAGCTGGTCGCCGAGATCGAGGACGCCGTGGCGCCCCTCACCGTGGAGACCGTGGTGGTGGGCGACTGCCCGCCCACCGAGTGCACCTCGGCACTGCTGCAGGCGGCGCGCGAGGCGCTGCTCAACGCCTTCAAGCACGGCGCCCCGCCCGTGTCCGTATACCTTGAGGTCACCGACGCCGTGGCGGAGGTGTTCGTCCGCGACCGGGGCGAGGGCTTCGACCTCGATGAGATCGCGCAGGACCGGTTCGGTGTCCGGGAGTCGATCCTCGGCCGGGTCCGCCGTCGTGGCGGTACCGCCGAGGTGGTCAGCCGGCCCGGCTGGGGGACCGAGGTGCGGCTGCGGATGCCGCTCGACAAGCCCGCGAACGGCGACAAGAAGACCGAGAAGAACGGCAGGGCGCGGGCCGCGACGGCCCCCAGCACTGTGCCCACCACTGCGGAAGGTGCGACGAGATGACAACCCAGGCGACGGCGTCGGGCGGGGGACTGGTGCCGCTCCCGGTGCCCGTGGTGCTCGTGGACGACCACCACCTGTTCCGCACCGGCGTGCGCGCCTCGCTGGACGACCGGGTGACCGTGGTGGGCGAGGCGTTCGACGTCGACTCCGCTGTGGCCAAGGTGCACGAGCACCGGCCGCCCGTCGTGCTGCTCGACGTGCACCTCCCCGGCGGTAACGGCGGTGGCGGTGCCGAGGTGGTGCAGCGCTGCACCGACCTGCTGGCGGAGGGCGTGCGGTTCCTCGCGCTGTCCGTCTCGGACGCGGCAGAGGACGTCGTCTCCGTCATCCGCGCCGGCGCCCGTGGCTACGTCACGAAGAACATCGCGCCGTCGGAGCTGTCGTCGGCGGTGGTGCAGGTAGCGGGCGGAGACGCCGTCTTCTCGCCGCGGCTGGCCGGCTTCGTGCTGGACGCGTTCGGCGCGTCCGCGAACGACATCGCCGTCGCCGACGACGAGCTCGACCGGCTCTCGAAGCGCGAGCAGGAGGTCATGCGCCTCATCGCGCGCGGCTACTCCTACCGCGAGGTCGCGAGCGAGCTGTTCATCTCGATCAAGACGGTGGAGACCCACGTCAGTGCGGTCCTCCGCAAGCTGCAGCTGTCCTCGAGATACGAGCTGACCCGCTGGGCGGTCGCCCGCCGCCTCCTCTGACCCCTCAACGAGGCCGGATCTTCCTGTGAAATCCTGAGGGGATGAAGATGGCTGGAACGCGATCTAGCTGCTAGTTCGCGTTGGTACGCTGCTGTGCCCCAGCGGGGGAGCGTTTGTCGGAGGGGGCTTCGGCGGGGTGGTCTGCTGCTCGTGCCGAGCTGATGACGGCTGACCCGACCGATTCGAGACGAAGAAACCAACCTCCATGCGGACCAGTCGACTAGTCAGCCTCATGATCGCGCTGGTCGCCGCCATCATCTGGGTGGTGAGCACCTATGCGAACGCATCTAACTCCTGGGACCCCCTGAACTTCGTCCTACGGATCGCGGCGGGGGCCGTGACCATCGCGGCCGCGGCCGAGTGGCTGGTGCTGAGTGTTCGAGAGAGCCGGCGGGAGAGGTTCCGCGACGGTCGGACGACGGGCGTCCACGCGGGTGGTTCCCGGGGGAAGGCCCGACACGGCGTGCAAGCGGCGCCCGGTCCGGAGCTGGTGGCGCACAGTCCGGAGCCGGCGGCGCCGAGTCCCGAGCCCGCGCCGCCCGGCCCGGAGCCGGTGGCGCCGCGTCCCGAGCCGGTCGTGCCGAGCCGTACGGCCGCGGTGCGGCGCAGCGCCGGATCCGGAACCATGGCCGACAAGCTCCTGTCGGTGTTCGGCCGCCGCCGCTCGCCGGCCCAGGACCTGGCTGCCGTCGCGGCCGGCGGGGCCGTGCTGGTCGTCGCGTACCTGATGGAGCGCAAGGTGCGGCGGGTCGTGGTGCGGGTCGGGCTCGACGCGGCGTCGGTCGATTCCGTGGAGTCGGTGCTGGGCGCGGCCCCGCACCGGGTGTTCGGTACGCAGCAACCCACGCGCGGGCTGTTCGCACGGTCCGCGTTCACGCAGGTGGACGGCGCGTCCGGCGCCGGCGCCTGGAGCATCGCCGTCCCGACGGCCGACGTCGACCTGCTCCGGTACGTCCTCGCGCGAGCGGAAGAGGTTCGCTGAGGGCGGGACCACCTGGCTGGTGGCCCCGCCCTGTGCTGCGACTAGGTGAGGATCACGACCCCGACGAGAGGGGCGGCGTGATTTGGATCAGGGCAGCGGTGTTGCCCTTGAACGCCTTCTTGAGGTGGATCACGGTGCCGTAGCCGACGCCGTCGTCCTCGGGGTCTCCGGTGCCCGTGATGGCGCCGACGCCGAAGTCCTCCCCGAACAGCTCCGGCAGGAGCTGTCCGCGCTCGTCGACCATCCGCACCGAGTAGGGCGCGTTGCCGACGGACGGCACGACCGTGGATGCGTCGTTGTCGCGGTAGTACAGGCTGCCGTTGTCGTTCAGCTCGAGCCCGGGGTACCAGCCGGCGTCGTCCCTGAACGTGCGCACCGGTGCCTGTGCCTCGAAGTCCGTGCAGAACTCCACCGTGGTGTCCGTGCCCGTGATGCACTCGGTGAACGGGTAGGTCGGCCGGAGGCCGAACGCCACGTTCGAGGACTGCGCACGGGACGGGACGTTCTTCAGCACCGACGTGTCCGGCGTGGCCGAGTCGTCGCGGCGCAGCGGGTCGAAGTGGCTGTCCACCAGCAGCAGACCACCCTTCGGCCCGGTGCTCGGGAGCGCCGACAGGTTGCTCAGCACCAGGTTGGCGCTGCCGTACGTGGTGTCCCGGTACCAGACGAGCATGCCGGGCGCGTTGTACGCGACCTTCTCGACCTTCCACGCGTCGCTCTGCGGCGCAGCGTAGGTGGAGTCGTACCCGTACTTCAGGCCCTTGTCGAAGCCGTCCAGGTTCCGCCACTCGACCAGGTAGTACTGCGCCTGGACCGACGAGCCGGAGGTGGTGTGCCAGCCGGCGCCGGTGGTGTCGACGAACGTCGACACCTCGGTGGTCCAGCCCGGGTCCGTCGTCTCGACGTCGTCGCTCCACACGACCGTGTCACCGCTGGTGAGCTCGAAGTCGTCGGAGAACCAGCCGCGCTCCTGGAAGGCGGCGTCCGTCGCGTAGCGCAGCCGGATGTCCACCGTGGTCCCGGCGAACGCGGACAGGTCCACGTTGAGGTGGCCCCAGCCGTCGGTGGTGCCGGTCAGGCCGTACTTCTTGTCGCCGAAGTCGGCCATGCGGCCGTTCGGGTCCGCGTACCCGTCCGGTGTGGTGATCTCGTTGCCGTCGTCGTCGAGGACCTTCTGCTCCGCCCAGGTGGCGCCGCCGTCGGTCGAGACCTCGACGAAGCCGAAGTCCCAGTCCGCCTCGATGACGTAGTCGGCCCAGAAGGAGAACGTGGCGTCGGCCGGCACCTCGACGGTGCGCGACAGCCGCACGTCGGCCCAGCTCTGGTCGGCACCGGAGTACCACATGCTCTCGCCGCTGTGCGGCGTGCCCAGCGTGATCGCCTTGTCCGGCAGGTTGACCTTGACGCCGTCCGCCGTGCCCTTCAGCGGGCGGGACGCCTGGCCCACCTTGACGCTGGTCCGGTCGTCTCCCGGGTTCACCTCGACCGGGTCCACCCAGCCCAGGACCCACTTGTCCCAGATGCCCATGTGCGTGGGCATCGACTGGAAGATCGGGCCCGAGTGCGAGCCGGAGCTCATCAGGTCCCAGAAGCCGACGTCGGAGTCGCCGCCGCTGCCCGTGTCGTACAGGTCGGGCAGGCCGAGGTCGTGGCCGTACTCGTGGGCGAACACGCCGACGCCGGAGTCCTCCGGCTGCACGATGTAGTTGGAGAGCTTCAGGTCGGTGCCGGGGATGTCGGCGCCGCCCGCGACGGCCGAGGAGTGGGCCCAGAGGGCGTAGGTGCCCTGTGCGCCGCCGCCGCCCGACTTGTCCTCACCCGCGTGGACGAGCACCACGTGGTCGATGACGCCGTCCGGCTCGAGGACGTTGCCGTCGTCGTCGCGGTCGCCCTGGTCCTCGATGTCGTAGTCCGCCCACGGGAAGTCGGGCTGCAGCTCGGCGAGCGCCGCGACGGCGTCGATGGGGAGCTGGCCCGCGCCGAGCGGGTTGTCGGGGTGGCCGTTCATGGACTGGTAGGCGCCGGCCTCCCACTCACCCGCGTCGTTCTTGAAGCAGCGCTGTGCGCCGTAGTAGCCCTCGGAGTGCGGCACCTTGACCCACGGGGTGGCCTCGCCCGAGACGGTGTAGGCGCCCCGCGACATCTCCTCGTACATGTTCTTCATGGTGTAGCCGGAGATGTCGATGCCCCGCTTGCCGTCCGGCCCCGTGAGGTCCGGGCGGACCCGCTGGGTGATGCCCTTCTCGCTGAAGAGCATCTTGTTGAAGTGGTCGGACGAGAAGTCCTTGACCCACATCGAGTTGTTGTCCGGCTGCGAGGCGTTGGCCGGGTTCGGGATGTTGTTGTGCAGCGGGCCGTTCTGGACGTTGCCCGGCATGCACTCCGACGAGCCCCAGTAGGTGGGCACCATCTGGTCGGTGAAGTCGTCGTTCGCGTTCTCGTCGAACTCGACCAGGATCGTCAGGAGCTTGGCCTCCTGCGTCTGCGGGGCACGCTTGTAGCGCGACTGCTTGATCTCCTTGGGGCTCGAACCCGTGACGACCGCCTCGTTCTCGAGCTCGGCCAGCTTCCGTGCCGCCGTCGGGTTGCCCGCGGCGAACTTCTTGTCGATCTCGTCCGAGGCGGCCTGGACGGAGGCATCGACGCCGACGCCGGTCTCGCCCTCGGCCTTGTGGAGGACGGTGCGGCCGCTCGGCGTGACCTCGACGTCGTCGTCGATCTCGGGCTGTGCGGCGACGTCCGCGTAGTTGATGTAGTGCTCCGAGCTCTGGATGGCCGGCGCACCGCTGCCGGTGGCCGATGCCGTCGTCGCTCCTCCGGTCGCGGCGAGCCCGGCGACGGCGAGCGCGATGGCCGGCATCGCGGCTACCGTGCACCGCAGCGCACGTCGTGTCCTTGTTCTCATACGTTCTCCCAGATCAGGCCGTCGGCATTGGTCGTGTGACGGCAGGGCAGAAGGCCGCCGAGTATGGCGGCGTCTGCATGCCTACCGGAACTTGACCTGCCGCAAAAGGGGAGTTGGGGTCTTTTCCCCCATCGGCGGCCGAAATCACCCGCACTCTTTCTTTCGAGGAGAGCGGGGGAGAGATCCGTTGAGTGCTGGGTATCTGCGGGGTTGATGGCCTTCGCGCCCGCAGATACCCAGCACTCAACGAGCTGGGGTCGCCCAGGCGGGCGAGAGGCGGACGACGTCGCCCACCACGATCACGGCGGGCGGTCGGACGCCGACGGCGGCGGCTCGCTCGGCGATGTCCGCCAGCGTGCCGACCGTGACGCGCTGCCGGGGCCCGAAGCCGTCCTCGACGAGGGCGACCGGGGTGTCCGCGGGGCGTTCGGCGGTCACGAGGGCGTCCGCCGTCTCGGCGAGGCGGGTGACGCCCATGAGCAGCACGAGCGTGTGGTCGGCTCCGCCGGGCACGTCGCCGGCACCGTCGTGCCCGGTCAGGACGCTGAAGCCGCGCGCGACGCCGCGGTGCGTGACCGGGATGCCGGCTGCCGCGGGGACGGAGACGGCGCTGGTCACGCCAGGCACTACCTCCACCTCGATGCCCGCCGCGTGGCACGCGGCGAGCTCCTCGCCGCCACGGCCGAATACGTACGGGTCGCCGCCCTTGAGGCGAACGACGTCGCGCCCGGCCTGCGCGTGCTGGACCAGCAGCGCGTTGATCTCGTGCTGCGGCACCGGGTGGTTGCCGCTCGTCTTGCCCACGTCGATGACCTCGACGTCGGGCGAGAGCTCGTGCAGCAGCGCGCGCGGGCCGAGCCGGTCGACGACCACGACGTCGGCCTGCGCGAGCACCGTGCGGCCGCGCGCGGTGATGAGGCCGGTGTCGCCGGGCCCGCCGCCGACGAGCCAGACCCGGCCCGCTCCGGTGGTTGACGACCGACGGCGGCGGCGCAGCGGCAGTGTGCCGGTCTGGAGCGCCGCGGCGATCCCGTCCCGGATCGCGGTAGCGCGTCGCGGGTCGCGGCCGGCGGTGACTGCGACGGTCACCTCGGCGTCGTCGGTCAGGGCGGTACGGGCCACCGCGGGAACCCACGCGCTGCCCACCGAGGCGTCGCCAGCGGTGACGCAGAAGACCCGGGCGCGCTCGGCGTCGTCGGACACCTCCTGGTCCACCGCAGGAGAACCCGTCGCCGTGTGCACGAGCCAGGACCCGTCGAGGTCGCCCGTCCGGTAGGCGCGGGCGACGAGCTCTACCGCGCCGGGCGCCGAGACCCGGGCCAGCACCGACAGCTCCTCGCAGACGTCGGGCGCGACGACGCGCACCCGCGCGCCCGCCTCGACGAGCGCACGGGCGCGGCGCGCGGCGACCGGCCCGCCGCCGACCACCACGACGAGCCGCCCGGCGACCTTCAGCCCCAGCGGGTAGATCTCGTGCGCCACCCCTCCATCTTGCGCCCCGGCGGTGGGCAACGGCGCGGCGTCAGACATGGAGACCGCACTCGTCCTTGTCGAGCCCGGCCCACCGGCCGGAGCGTGCGTCCTCGCCCGGCAGCGGCCGAGCCGTGCACGGCTCGCAGCCGACCGACGGGTAGCCGTCGGTGAGCAGCGGGTTGATCACGAGGCCGTGCCGGTTGGCGTAGTCAGCGACCTGATCCTCGGTCCACGCGGCGATCGGGTTGATCTTCACCACGCCGTTGCGCTCGTCCCAGGACACCAGCTGGGCGTTGGCGCGTGCGGCGGTCTCCTCGCGGCGTACGCCGGTGGCCCACGCCTCGTAGCTCTCCAGAGCCTTCTTCATCGGCGCGACCTTGCGCATGGCGCAGCAGGCCCCGGGGTCACGGTCGTGCAGCTGGGGCCCGTACCGGGCGTCCTGCTCGGCCACGGTGAGCTCGGGGCGCACGTCGACGACATTCACGTCCAGCTCGATCTCGACGGCGCCGCGCGTGCCCAGCGTCTCGGCGAAGTGGTAGCCCGTGTCGCCGAACAGCACGTCCACGAACGGGAACTGCTCGGACACGAGGTGCGACAGCACGGTGTCCTGCATCGAGGAGGCCACCGCCATGTACGGCCCGAACTCACGCACGGCCCACGCGATGACCGCCTGGGCGTCCGCCTCCGGCGAGTCCGCGCAGGCGTTGAGCTGCGCCTGCCCGCGCTCCACCACGGCGCGCAGCTCCTCAGGGGTCCGACGGCGCCGCTTGGCCCGCGCGGCCGGGCGCATGGCACGGATGCTCTCGCGGGCGGCGGCCCGGGCGCGGACCCGTGCGAGGCGCGGGTTCACCCCCGAACCCGGCCCGGAGAGCGAGAGAGAGGAAATCGGTGCAGCTTCCGTCGTGGTCATCGAAGAGCCTCCTCGTCGGCGCGGTGTGCCCACTCTGCGAACGTCTCTTCACCGTCGTGGTCGGCGTCGTACCTGCGCACGACGCGCTCCACGTAGTCGCCGATCCCGTCGGCGGTCACCTTGAGCCCGCGCACGGTGCGTCCGAGCCCGGCGTCGTCCCGGTCCAGCGAGGTGAGGCCGCCGCCCAGGTGGACCTGGAAGCCGGGGACCTGGTTGCCGTCGTCGTCCAGCACGAGCTGACCCTTGAGGCCGATGTCGGCGGTCTGGATGCGCGCGCAGGAGTTGGGGCAGCCGTTGACGTGCAGGCTCAGCGGCTTGAGGTTCTTCAGGTCCCCGAGCCGCTCCTCGAGCTGCGTGATCGCCTGGTCCGACGTCGCCTTGGTCTCGACGATCGCGAGCTTGCAGTACTCGATGCCGGTGCAGGCGATCGTGTTCCGGCGGAAGTTGCTCGGCCGGGCCTGCAGCCCGAGCTCGGCGAGACCGGCGACGACGGGCTCCACCTCGTCCTCGGCGACGTCGAGCACCAGCAGCTTCTGCTGCGGCGTCAGGCGGACCCGGCTGCTGCCGTGCGCCTCGGCGAGGTCGGCGAGCCGCGCCAGGATCTCGCCCGAGACGCGGCCCACCGTGGGTGCGGCGCCGATGTAGAAGCGGCCGTCGTGCTGCTCGTGGATGCCGATGTGGTCACCGCGCTCGTCCAGTCCCAGCGACGCGGGCGACGGCGGCTCGATGCTGTCGCGCAGCTTGTAGCCCAGGTACTCGTCCTCCAGGACCTGGCGGAACTTCTCCACACCCCAGTCGGCGAGCAGGAACTTGAGGCGGGCCTTGTTGCGCAGCCGGCGGTAGCCGTAGTCGCGGAAGATGCGGACCACGCCGTGCCAGACCTCTGGGGCCTCCTCGGGGGAGACGAAGGCGTTCAGGCGCTCCGCGAGGCGCGGCGCCGTGGACAGCGCGCCGCCGACCCACACGTCGTACCCGATGCCCAGCTCCGGGTGGTCGACGGCGACGAACGAGATGTCGTTGATCTGGTGCACCACGTCGAGGCTCGGGTGGCCGGTGATCGCCGACTTGAACTTGCGCGGCAGGTTCGCCAGCGCGGGGTCCCCGATGAAGCGCTCCTGGATCTCCTCGATCACCGGCGTGGGGTCGATGAGCTCGTCCTTGGCCACACCCGCGACCGGGCTGCCGAGGATCACGCGGGGCACGTCGCCGCAGGCCTCGGTCGTGCTCAGCCCCACGGCCTCCAGCCGGCGCCAGATCTCCGGCATCGCCTCGACCTCTATCCAGTGCAGCTGGAGGTTCTGGCGATCGGTGATGTCGGCGGAGCCGCGGCCGAAATCGGTGCTGATGCCCGCGATGACGCGCAGCTGCTCGGTGGTGAGCGCCCCGCCGTCGATCCGGACGCGGAGCATGAAGTACTTGTCCTCGAGCTCGTGCGGCTCGAGCGTTGCGGTCTTGCCGCCGTCGATCCCGGGCTTGCGCTGCGTGTACAGACCCCACCAGCGGAAGCGGCCGTGCAGGTCGTCGCCGGGGATGGAGTCGAAGCCCTCCTTGGCGTAGACCTCCTCGATGCGCTCGCGAACCTTCAGCGGGTCGGACTCCGCCTTGAACTCCTCGTTGTGGTTCAGGGGAGCTGTGCCGTCGATCTTCCACTGGCCGTTCGGACGAGCTGGGCGCTTGGTCGTTCGGGGCTGGGCAGGGGCCGTGTTGACCATGTAGGGGGTCCTGTTCGTGCGGTGCGCGCGGGCATGGAAGCTGTGGCTGGGGGAGTTGTGCGCGTCGTACGGGCACAGGCGACTGATTCCCGGGGTGACCAGGGACTCAGTGCTGCGCGCCGGCGGCGCGCGCTGACCTTGCAGGGGCGAGGGGCGCGTCAGAGCTGACAGCTGCGACAGCAGTCGCAGGCACAGGTCGGCATGGCACACATGTGCATCTCGTGACGGGTGGTCACGAGGAGGATGCGCGCTGCCTTGGTCATGGCGATGACGTTAACCGCCGGTGGTAAAGGGCGGAAGGGGTCGTCCACATAGTGGATGTCTATCGGGTGCATCGACGTTGCCTATGTATTTCCCTACTAAATCAGTAGGGAACTCCCGGCGTGCGGCATCGCAGTGGCCGCTCCTGACTCTGTCCGCCGAGCGGCCACGCTTGTACCTTGAGGCTCGGTTCACCAAGGACGGAGGGGCTGATGTCTGAGTTGAAGGCCCTGCAGGAGTGGTATGCCCAGATGTCGGACGGCGACTGGGAGCACGAGTTCGGAATCTCCATAGAAACTCTCGACAACCCGGGATGGGTCGTCTCGATCGACCTTGAGGGCACGCCGCTGGACGGCCATGAGTGCGACCTTGACGCGGAGTTCGCTGATGGAGAATGGATCCGAATGACATCTGACGGAAAGAAGTTCAAGATCGCCTGCGGTCCGCGTTCCCTGGACCGCGCCATCAGGGCCTTCGCCCGGTTCGCCGGCGCGGGATCGGAGTCGACGGCGGGCGCACCGACCCTCGTCGAGGAGGGCTCCTGATGTTCGCGCGCCGGTGGCCGTCCGCTGAGGTGGGAGTGTATCGAATCCCTGGCGAGGTCAAGCGTCTGCCCATCAACGACATGGAAAGACTTCAGGATGTCGCGTCCCAGGAGCCAGGAGTGAGCGCAATAGGTCGGCCTCTGTGGGTGGCCCAGAATCTGAGCCAGATCGACCGAATCTACTTGACGGCGATATCCGTCGAGCGGCCCGGCTGGTTGAGATGCCTTGCTGCCCCATATCTAACGGACGGGTCGATGATTCAGTTCTCGATTGGTGTGTCCGACGCAGATTTCTCTCGCCTCCCAACGATTTCTTGGGTCGAGACGACCGAACTGGTGCGTACCTTGATCGTGAGGCAGGAGCACGTACCGTTGGACCAAGGCTAGGCGTGGCCGGGCGACATGTTGGTAGCAGGTGGGGGCTTGTTTGCTTGAGAAGCTGGCTGGTAATCCCACTAGTCTGGAATTCAGATCAACGAAAGACGGTTGCTAGTGGCCCGCTCAAGGATCCGCACGCTGCAATCAGTCCTCCATGACCCGGCGCGGCAACTACGGGCTCTGGGTCGCTGGAGGAGGAACGATGTTGAAAGTACTGCGCGGCGATTCGACCGGGGAATTGGAGCTGTCTGGAACCTGCGTCGAACTGCTGACGTTGGGGCGGAAATTGCGGAGTGGCAGGGGGGTGATCCTCCTTGACAAGGTCTCCAGGCCGTTCCCGTACACGAGATCTTTGTTGCGGATCGTAATTCAGCAAGCGAGTGGGAAGATTAGGGTGTCTTCTTCCGGGGATGGCGAATCTCTGGAGGTTGTCGGCAGGCTGGAGTCGCTTTCTCTCCTTGCCGAGAACATTGAAGGGTTCGCTCTGGAGGCGGATCAGGGCGACCACCTTCATGTGGACCATTTTCCGGAACACGACTATCTGGCGGAGGGGTCGGGCTCGCTGGTTGTCGCCATCGACAGCGATGATCCAGGCGTCCTGAAGGGGCCGGGCCCAAGTTCTGGCGCTTTAACTTCTGGAAGGGATCGGCTTCCTCGCCTGCCAGGCGGGACAGGCCTTCTATCCACCATCTAGCGGCGAGAAAGCCTCGGCAACTGTCTGTGAGCGGGACTTTTCGGCAGCCTGATGGCAGCATCAGCGGACGACTGGTTGCGACTGGGAGCCGCACACGCCGGCTTCTAGCTCGGGAGACTGAGCGCCGCTGACCGGTCCCATCTTCCTCAACGTGGCACTCGCCACGCCGCCGCTGAACACGCAATTTCCGTGCCCTGGGGACCTCCGTCGCCGATAGGCTGGCGGCCATGGAGTTCCTCTATAACGTCTTCGTGTTCCTGCACTTCGCGAGCTGGGCTCTCGTCTTCGGCGGCTCGATCGCCTCGATGCGGACCAAGGCCCTCTACAAGGGTGTCTCGCACGGTGCCATGGGAGCCGTCGTCGCGGGCGTCATCATGGTCGGCATCGCCGAGATGGGCGGCCTCTGGGACGACGGCGGTCCGTCGATGGCGAAGATCGGCGTCAAGCTGGTCATCGCGCTCGCCGTCGCCGTGCTTGCCGTGATCGCCGTCCGCAAGGGTGAGGACGTCTCCAAGGGCCTCAAGGGCGCGGTGCTGGGCCTGACCCTCGTGAACATCCTGGTCGCCGTCTTTTGGAACTGATCGGTCCTCCCGACCCGACCGGCTGACCGCTAGCCGGTCGCCCTGGTCGCCAGCCACTCCCGGTGGGCGGCCAGGCTGCGGTCGAACAGGCTGCGCAGGGCATCGCCGTCGATGCCCTGCAGCGTGACGCCCAGCGCCAGGAGCCCGTCCCGCCAGTCGTCGTACGCCGTGAGCTCGACCCGCTCCGTGCGTGATCCGGTGCGGGTGAACAGGCAGCCGCGCAGGGTCTCCGCGGCGTCGGGCAGGCGCCGTTGGACGACGAGCTTGCGCGCGTACGCGCCGTCCGCCGGGGCTGTGAGGCGGCGGTGTGCCGCCTCCTCCCGTTCGGGGGTCAGCTCCTCGTCGAAGAGGTCCACGGCGCCGAAGCTGCCCTGGGTGTCGTGGTGGAACGACCAACCGCCGTCGCGCAGCTCGAGCCGGTAGGTGAACGGGCCCTGCCGGTACTCGCCCGCGAGCAGCGGCAGCGGGTCGTGGAGGCCGTCGCCGCAGCCGACGTCGGGCCACCAGAGGCCGCCGGGGTTGTCGTCGGTGGGGAGCCCGCGGACGTGCAGCGCCAAGTGCCCGACGTGCACGTCCCGGCGCTCGGCGTCATCCTCCCAGTTGTGGCCCCACGCGGGCACGACGTCGTAGCCGAGCTCCCGGAGCACCAGGGTCAGGATGCCGTTGTGGTGGAAGCAGTAGCCGGCGTTGCCGCCCGCGGCCACCCGGGCGAGCGTGGTGCGTGCGTCGATGGCCGGCGGGCTACCGAGCATGGTGTGCAGGTTCTCGTACGGGAGCCGCTCGGCATGCCGCCGGTGGATCTCGAACAGGGTCTCGACGGTTGCCGGAGGACGCTCGTCGAGACCCAGCCGGGCCAGGTAGCCGACCACGTCACGCATCATGGTGAGCAGGGTAGACGGGCGGCGCGCAACCCGGCTCGGCCGTCCGGCCGGGTTTGGCCGAGCCGACGTCGTGGGACCGCTAAGGTTCGGCCGTGGAGATTTGGGGAGAAGTACTCGTCGGCGTTGCAATCTTCGCCGGACTCATCGGCATAGTCGTCCAGGTGTTGCCTGGCGCCGTGCTCGTGCTGGGCGGCATCCTCGTGTGGGCGATCATGACGGGCGGCACACAGGCCTGGGTGGTCTTCGGCGTCGCGGCGGTCGCCATCGCCATCGCCGAGGTGCTCCAGTGGATCCTTGCCGGCAAGCACATGCGCAAGGCCGAGGTACCCGTGCTGACCCTTGCCGTGGGCGGCATCGCGGGCATCATCGGGTTCTTCGTGATCCCCGTGCTCGGCCTGTTCCTGTTCTTCGTCGGCGCGATCTTCCTGCTGGAGTGGGCGCGCCGCAAGGACGTGTCAGCCGCCTGGGGCGCCACCAAGGCTGCCCTCCAGGCCACGCTGATCACGATCGGCGTGCAGCTCGTGGGCTCGCTCGTCGCGACGGCCGCCTGGGTGATCGGTCTGTTCATCACATGACCTGACCGGGTGCGGGAAAGTCCGCCTCGAGAACGCGATCAGGCACGGTTTCGACGCCGAAACCGTGCCTGATCGCGTTCTCGAGGCGGACTTTTGAGGACAGCGGCGGGTCAGGGGGTCGGGAGGTCGAAGACCAGCAGTGTGCTCGACGCCGTCGCCACCACCGCGCCGGTCGCGTCCCGCACCACCGCCTCGGTGAACCCGACGCGCGAACCCGCCTTGACCACCGTGCCCTCCGCGGTGAGCGGGCCGCTGTTGCCGCGCACGGCCTTGAGGTAGTTGACCTTGATCTCGACCGACGTGTAGCCCTTGCCCTGGGGCAGCACCGACTGCATCGCGCAGCCGCACACGGTGTCAAGGAGCGTGCAGAGGACGCCGCCGTGGATGGTGCCGATCGGGTTGTAGCCGGACTCGTCGGGCGTGCACGTGAACGTGACCCGCCCCTCCTCCACGACGTCGATGTCGAGGCCGAAGTGCGCGGCGATCGGCGGCGGCGGGATGACGCCCTCGCGCATCCGGGTCAGGAACTCGACACCCGACATCAGCGGCGCCTGCGCGGCGATCTGCATCGGGTCGAACCAGGTCAGCTCGCGGGTACGCGGCTCGCCCCAGGCCTCGTGAGCGCTCGCGGGGGCGTCGGTCTGCTGTGTTTCGGACATGTCGGTAAGGGTAATGTCCGGCTCATGCAGGCCACTGATCTCCCGCTGATCCGCACCGTCTCCCGGCCCGACGTCCATCCGGACGGCACCTGGGCAGTCGTGTCGGTGACCCGTCCCGATCTCGACGCCGATGCCACCGTGGGGCAGCTCTGGCGGGTGCCGCTGGGGTCGGCGGGCGGGGTCTCGGAAGGCTCGGCCAACGGGGTCTCGACCGGCTCGGCCAACGCTGAGGGCTCGGTCAGCGGCGACGAGTCGCGGCGCCTCACCCGCGGCTTCCGGGACACCGCCCCGCGCATCTCGCCCGACGGTGCCCTGATCGCCTTCCTGCGCGCCCAGCCGCAGTCGGCGCCCCAGCTATGGGTGCTGCCGACCGGCGGCGGCGAGGCCGTGCAGGTCACGGACCGCAAGCTGGGCGTCACCGACTTCCGCTGGTCGCCGGACGGCACGCGCATCGCCTTCCTGAGCCGTGAGCCCCAGCCGGGCCGGTACGGCTCCGTCGAGGGCATCGCGCCGGGAGCCGAGCCGCCGCGCCGCATCACCGAGTGGAGCTGGACCCGCAACGGCCTCGGCTACCACAGGGACCGCCCACAGCACGCCTTCCTGGTCGACGTGCCCGACGTCGCCGCAGAGCCGGTGGTACAGCCGGTACCGACCGCTGAGGGCGAGCCCGAGCCGCGGCCCACCGTGCCGGAGCCGCGGCGGCTGACCACCGACGACGTCGACCACAGCGGTATCGCCTTCACCCCGGACGGCGGCTCGATCGCCGTCATCGCCGAACGCGAGCAGGGCGCGGGGCAGGTACCGAGGGGCACCCTGCGCGTGCTGCCGCTGGGCGCCCCCGCGACCGGTGGCGGCTCCGAGGTCGACCTCGGCACGCTCGCCCCGCAGGCGATCGCGTTCGGCTCCGGCGGCGAGCTGTACGTCGTCGCGCAGGACGTCGGCGCGGACGGCAAGGACTTCGTCGCGCGGAACGCCGCGCTGTACGTGCTGTCCGCCTGGGTCGACCCCGCGCCGCGCCGGCTCACCGATCCGGAGACCCAGGAGGTCGGGGGCGAGCCCCTGCCCCTGCCCGACGGCGGCGTGCTGCTCGCCCTCGCGAGCCGCGGCACCCAGCAGGTCGTCCGCATCTCCGACGACGGGGTCACAACCCAGCTGACCAGCGGCGACGTAGTCGTCTCGGAGTTCGACGCCGCGGGCGGCACCCTCGCCGTCTCGTACGGGGACCCCGGCACCTACGGCGAGGTGGGCGTGGTGGACCTGGCGGACGCCGAGGGCGGCGCGCCCCGGCGTCGGACGGACTTCTCCGCGCCGCTGCGCGCGACCGGCATCGTGACCCCGAAGGAGCTGACGGTCACCGGCCGCGACGGGTACCCGGTGCACGGCTGGATCGCGGTTCCCGAGGGCACCGGCCGGTTCCCCACCCTGCTGATGATCCACGGCGGCCCCTACGCCTCCTACGGGGTGGGCCTGTTCGACGAGGTGCAGGTGCTGGTCGACGCCGGTTACGCGGTCGTGTACTGCAACCCGCGCGGCTCAGCGGGCTACGGGCAGGCCCACGGCCGGGCGATCCGCCAGGCGATGGGCACCGTCGACCTGCACGACGTGCTGGACTTCCTCGACGGCGCGGCGGCTGAGGACGGGCGGCTCGACGGGTCGCGCGTGGGTGTGCTCGGCGGTTCGTACGGCGGGTACCTCACGGCGTGGACCATCGCTCACGACCACCGGTTCGCCGGCGCGATAGTGGAGCGCGGGTTCCTCGACCCGGAGGTGTTCTTCGGGACGAGCGACATCGGCTCGTTCTTCGGCTCGGAGTACGTGGGTGAGACCCCTGAGCAGATCGCCGCGCAGTCGCCGCAGGCGGTCGCAGGGCAGGTGCGTACGCCCACGCTCGTCATGCACTCCGAGCTCGACCTGCGCTGCCCGCTGTCCCAGGCGGAGCGCTACTACTCGACGCTCAAGCTGCACGGCGTCGAGACGGAGCTGGTGGTCTTCCCCGGCGAGAACCACGAGCTGTCCCGCTCCGGTCGCCCGCGGCACCGGCAGCAGCGCTTCGAGCTGATCCTGGACTGGTGGAAGCGGCACCTGCCGGTGGGATGAGAGCATCGACCCCGTGCAGATCATCACCGCCCCCCTTGACCAGCTCGACGTGACCATCGCCTACGGGGTCTGGAAGCTGCGCCAGGACGTGTTCGTCGTCGAGCAGGACTGCCCGTACGAGGACCTGGACGGGCGCGACCTCGAGCCCACCACCGTCCACCTGGTGGGACTCGGGGAGGCGGCCCCCGACTCGGTGTCCGACGGCGGGACCCGCGTGCTCGGCACCGCGCGCGTGCTCGACGACGGCGACGTCTGGCGCATCGGCCGCGTCGCCCTGGTCAAGGGCGCGCGGGGCAAGGGGCTGTCCGACGAGCTGATGCGTGCAGCGCTGCGGTACGTCGACGACTCGGGCGACACCCGCGACGTCGTGCTGGACGCACAGTCCCCGCTGACCCGCTGGTACGGCAAGCACGGGTTCGAGCAGGACGGCGCGGAGTTCCTGGAGGACGGCATCCCGCACACCCCCATGCGCCTGACCCGCGCCTGACGCGTCCAGGTCAGTAGGCGCCTCGGGCCGAGATCACCGCGCGGGCCGTCTGGGCCAGGATGAGCAGGTCCAGGAACGGCGTCCAGTTCTCGGCGTAGTAGACGTCGAGCCGGACCGACTCCTCCCAGGACAGGTCCGAACGCCCGGTGACCTGCCAGAGGCCGGTCATGCCGGGCTTGACGAGCAGCCGGCGCTTCATCCGCTCCTCGTAGGCCGCCACCTCGTGGGGCAGCGGCGGGCGCGGGCCGACGAGGCTCATGTGTCCGCGCAGCACGTTGAAGAGCTGCGGCAGCTCGTCGAGCGAGTAACGGCGCAGGAACCGCCCGACGCGCGTGACCCGGGGGTCGGAGCGCATCTTGAACAGCGGGCCCTCGGCATCGTTGACGGCGGCCAGTGCGACGACGTCCCGGTCCGCGCCGACGTACATGGTGCGGAACTTGACCATCGGGAAGAGGCGCCCGCCGCGGCCCACGCGCTGCGAGAGGTAGAACACCGGGCCGCGGCTGGTCAGGGCCACGGCCAGCGTGATGGCCAGCAGGATCGGTGAGACCAGGACCGTCAGCACCGCGGTCAGGCCCCAGTCCATGACCTGCTTCACGGAGAACTTGGGGCCCTCGAACCGGGGCGTGTCCACGTGCAGCAGCGACATTCCAGGGGCCGGCGAGACGGTGATCCGGGGGACGGCGACGTCGGCCAGCTCGGCCGTGAGCATCAGGTCGACGCCGTACCGCTCGAGCTCCCAGCCCAGCCGCCGCACGACGTCGGCGGTGATCTCGTGCGAGCTGCACACGGCGACGGCACCCGCGCCCATCTCGTGGGCGGTCAGCCCGACGTCGCTGAGGTCGCCGAGGACCGGGACGCCGCTCAGGCGCTCGCCCGGCTGGGCGCCGTTCGTGAGGCAGACGCCTGCCACCACGAACTCCTGCTCCGGGGCGCCGTTCAGCAGCCGGATCAGCCGCGTCGCCTGCTCGCGGTCGCCGATCGCCAGGAGGATGGTCAGGCCGCCGTCACCGCGGCGACGTTGCCGCAGCAGGTGCTGCCGCCAGAGGTAGCGCGACGCGACGAGGCCCACCATGCCGAGCGGGAAGGCGACCAGCAGCAGGGTGCGCGCCTCGGAGTAGGCGGTCACCCACGCGATCAGGACGATCAGGCTGAACGACTTCCAGGTGGCGTCGAGGACGCGCTGGTACTCGGACATGCCGCGGCCGAAGAAGCGCACGTCGTAGGCGCGGTTCGTGGCGAGCGCGGCGAGCCAGGCAGTGGCCAGCAGTAGGCCGACGCCTGCGTGCAGCGGACCGATGGCGGACCACTGCGAGGTGCCGCTGAGCGCGAGCTGCACACCGTAGGCAGTGATCAGGGTGGCGCCGACCACCACGGCGTCCGTGAGGCGGAGCCGCGCCTGGTAGCCGGCCTGCCAGCCGGTCCGCGCACGCGGCAGCGCTGCGGCCCGGAGCTGCCGGACGCGGGCACCCTCGGACTGCGCACCGACCGGCACGCCACGGGTCATCGGGTCGTGGCTCGTGGCAGGCTCGGACGGTCCGGACGGTACCGGAAAGAGTAGCGGCGGCTCGCCGTCAATCGAGTGTGCGGTCACTCCCGATCCCTTCGGTTCCTGCTGGCGCGGCTGACGTCCGGACACATGGGTTCGCGGCGTCAAGGACGTCGTGGGGTGTTTTGTGGTAGCCCGTCGGTTGCTGTGCGCGCTCCGTGGCTGTGAACAAGTTACGGCGAAAGGGCGGACATCGCGGCGTGAACCGACGGAAGTCACCCGGTAGCTCTCAAATTTCACCTCTCGGGCGGGCTATTCCGGCAGAAGCGACAACATTTCGCCCATCCTGCTTCCGATCCGGAGTTCACCCGGTCCGGGATCTCCTGTTTGGTGTCCGGCTGGCACAGTTGGCGATCATGACGACGGTTCTTCTCGCGCACGCGTCCGTGGAGCTCTACGGCTCCGACCTCCAGCTGGTCGAGACCGCGGCCGGATGTGTCGACGCCGGCGCGGACGTCGTCGTCGTGCTGCCCGGCGACGGACCGCTGGCCGAGCGGATGCGCGACGTCGGAGCACGGGTGGAGACGCTCGACGTGCCGGTGCTGCGCAAGGCGCACCTGACGCCGCGGGGCATCGCCGCGCTGGGAGTCGCCACGCTGCGGGCGCTCGGTCCGATGACGCGGCTGATCCGCCGCGTGCGGCCGGACACCGTCCTCGTCAACACGCTGACCATTCCCGCGTGGCTGGTCGCCGCCCGGCTCGCCGGGGTCGCACCCGTGTGCCACGTGCACGAGGCAGAGGCCGACGCGCGGTGGGTGGTCCGGGTGGGGCTCGCGGCTCCGCTCCTGCTCGCGCGTGCCGTCGTCGTGAACTCGGCCGCGGCGCGCGACGTCGTCGTGTCGGCCGTCCCGGCGCTGAGGCGGCGCACGCGGGTGGTCTACAACGGCGTGCCAGGGCCGCCGGAGGTCGCGGTGGCGGACAGCGGCGCGGACAGCGGCGCGGACGGCGGTGCGGGATCGGCCCACGTGGTGCTGGTCGGGCGCCTCTCGCCGCGCAAGGGATCCGACGTGGCGCTCGAGGCGGTGGCGCTCCTGCGGGGGACCGGCCGGGACGTGCGGCTGACGCTGTGCGGCTCGGTGTTCGCGGGCTACGAGTGGTTCGAGGACCAGCTCCGGGTCCGCGCCGCCGCGGACGACCTGGCCGGCGCCGTCGACCTCGTGGGGTACGCGGACCCGTGGGAGTGGTTCGCCCGGGGCGACGTCGTCGTCGTGCCGTCCCGGGTGGAGCCGTTCGGGAACGTGGCGGTGCAGGCGATGCTGGCCGGGCGGCCCGTCGTGGTGAGCCGCACGCAGGGGCTCGCGGAGATCGTCCGGGACGGGGAGACCGGCCTGCTCGTGCGGCCCGACGACCCGGTGGCCCTCGCCGACGCGATCGCCGAGCTGCTCGACGACCCGGCGCGCGCGTCCGCGCTGGCGGAGGCAGGCCGGCAGGACGCCGCCGAGCGGTTCGGCGCGCAGCGGTACCGGGCGCAGATGGGGCGTCTCCTGGTTGTCCGACGTGCTGTAGTCCGGATGGCACCGGAGGGGTGAAATGGCATGTTCACCCACTCGCCAGGGTGTTCCAGGCAACTGACGCGACCTACGCTCCCGACATGCCTCTCAAACCCCTGCACGTCGCGATGGTCGGCACCCGTGGTGTCCCGGCCCGTTATGGGGGGTTCGAGACGGCCGTCGAGGAGATCGGGTCCCGCCTCGCCGCGCGCGGGCACCGGGTCAGGACCTACTGCCGTCGCGGCCCCGACACGGAGGGCGACGCCGGCCCCACCCTCACGGAGTACCTGGGCATGGAGCTCGTCACGCTGCCCGCGGCACGCCGGCGCTCCCTGGAGACGCTGAGCCACACCGCGCTCTCGGTGGCGCACCTGGCGCGGCACCGCACGGACGTGGCGTTCGTGTTCAACGCCGCCAACGCGCCGCTGCTGCCCGTGCTGCGCGCGGCCCGCATCCCGGTCGCGACGCACGTCGACGGGCTGGAGTGGCGGCGCGCCAAGTGGGGCCCCACCGGTCAGCGCTACTACCGCGCGGCCGAGACGGCGGCCGTGCGGCTCTCGGACGCCCTCATCGCCGACGCGCAGGGCATCGCCGACTACTACCGCGACGAGTACGGCGCGGACAGCCGCCTCATCACCTACGGCGCGCCCGACCTCACCGGCGTGGGCGACGACCGTCTCGCCGAGCTCGGCCTGACCCCGAACGGCTACCACCTCGTGGTCGCGCGGTTCGAGCCGGAGAACCACGTCGACGTCATCGTCGAGGGGTACGTCGCCGGGGACGCCGTCCGCCCGCTCGTCGTCGTCGGCTCCGCGCCGTACTCGCACGGGTACACCCGGCGGATCTCCGACCTCGCCGCGAGCGACCCGCGCGTGCGCCTGCTCGGCGGCGTCTGGGACCAGGAGCTGCTCGACCAGCTGTATGCAGGGGCCCTCACCTACCTGCACGGACACTCGGTCGGTGGGACCAACCCGTCGCTGCTCCGGGCGATCGGCGGCGGCACGGCGACCGCCGCGTACGACGTCACCTTCAACCGCGACGTGCTCGGGGACGCCGGACGCTACTTCCGCACGCCCGCCGACGTCGCCGCGCGGCTCGCCGAGGCCGAGGACGACGTCGCCGAGTGTGCCGACCGGGGCAAGGCCCTCGCCGAGCGCGCGGCCGCCTACGACTGGGACCTCGTCGCCGACGGCTACGAGCAGCTCGCCCACGACCTCGCTGCCCGGCGCACGCCCGGGCCGAGGCGCCTCGCGCGACGTCGGAACACCCCGGAGTGGGCATGGTCGGGAACGGTGGCATCCGATGGCTGAGACTCTCCGTGAGCCGTACAGCGCGGTCCTGGCCCGGCTCGGTGGCGCGCAGAAGGGCGCCGCACGCGGCGCGCCGGCCTACTCCCGGTTCGTGAACCGTCGCATCGGCAGGTACCTCGCGGCGGCCGCGTACAAGCTCGGCCTGACCCCGAACGCGGTCACCGGCGTCAGTGCGCTCTTCACGTTCAGCGGCATCGCGCTGCTCGTCGCGCTGCCGCCCTCCTGGGGCCAGGGCGCCGCGATCACCGCGCTGCTCGTCCTCGGCTACGCCTGGGACTCGGCCGACGGGCAGGTCGCGCGCCTCACCGGCCTCGGCAGCCCAGCGGGCGAGTGGCTCGACCACGTGGTCGACGCGATCAAGGTGGTGACCCTGCCGCTGGCGCTCGCGGTGGGGCTCGTGGTGCACGACGTCGTCGACCTCGTCTGGCTGGTCGTCCCGCTCGTCTCGGTCGTCGTCAGCAGCGTCCTGTTCTTCGCGATGATCCTTACCGACCAGCTCCGCCGCGCGCACGGCGTGCAGTCCGTTGCACCCACAGAGGGCCGCTTCCCGTGGCTCCGGTCCGTCCTGGTGCTGCCGACCGACTACGGCGTGCTGTGCTGGACGTTCCTGCTGCTCGGCGCACCGCACGTCTTCCTGTGGGTCTACGCGGCCATCACCGCTTGCACCCTCGGGTTCCTGGCGCTCGCGCTGGTCAAGTGGTTCCGCGAGGTGCGCGCGCTGTGAGCGGGCTCGACGACGTCGCGCTGGTCGTCGTCAGCTACGGCTCGTCGGACCTGCTCGCGGCGAACCTGCCCCGGACGGTCGGTGACAGCGGCGTCCGGGTGGTCGTCGCGGACAGCTTCAGCGGTGCGGTGGAGCGGGTCGCCGTGACGCGCCTGGCCGCCGAGCGAGGCTGGGAGCTCCTGACGCCGGCGACGAACGTCGGGTTCGGCGGCGGCTCGAACCTCGGCGCGGCGCACGCTCTTGCTGCCGGGTCCCGCGTCCTGGTGTTCCTCAACCCGGACGCCTGGACGGATCCGACGGGCCTGTCGGCCCTCGCCACGGCGGTGCGGTCGTCCGACCGGGTGCTCGTCGCGCCGCGGGTCCACCGGCCCGACGGCGGCGTCTACTCGCGCGGCCTCACCTACCTGCGCCTCGCGGACGGCACCATGAGTGGCCGCTCCACCGCGCCCGACGACGTGCCGTGGCTCAGCGGCGCCTGCCTGGCCGTCGGGGCCGAGCTCTGGGCGGAGCTCGGCGGGTTCGACGAGGACTACTTCCTGTACTGGGAGGACGTCGACCTGTCGTGGCGGGCCCGCGCGCTCGGGGCCCGGCTCGAGGTGGTCGACGACGCGTACGTGGTGCACGACGAGGGCGGGACCCAGGAGTCCCGGGGCCGGGCCAAGAGCGAGACGTACTACCGGTACGACATCCGTAACCGGATGCTGTTCGCGCGCAAGAACCTGGGCCCGGCCGAGGTGCGGCGCTGGCGGCGGACCCTGCCGCGCGCCGCGCGCGCGGTGGCGCTGCGCGGCGGACGCCGGCAGTTCGTCGAAGGGCTGGCCCCGTGGCGCGGCGTGACCAGGGGAGTGCTGGAGGCGCTGATGGCCGGACCTCCGGGGAGACTGTAGGAATCCGGAGTTGGTTGCTCTGCGTAGACGATGTCTACGCAGAGCAACGGACCTCGCGGACGTACTACTTCCCCCGGCCCTCGCCGGCCCGCAGCCTCCGGCGCACCCACAGTGCGTTCGGGATCACCTGGCACAACAGCACCGACACCGCCGTCGCCCACACGGGCCCGGCCGCGCCCAGGTACGGGATCGACCACCACGCCAGCCCCAGGTTCAGCGGGACCATCAGGACTATCGGGAGCACCTGCGCCCGCAGTCCCGCTGCGTCGGTCATGTACATGCCCACCGGGTACTTCGCCGCCTGCACCACCGTGAACACGACGAACGCCGCGACCAGCGGCAGACCGAGCCCGAACTCGCCGTCGGTCACCAGCGGGACCAGGAGCGGGAGCAGCACCGCGAGCAGCAGGGCGAGCACGATGCCTGCCGACGTGAAGACCAGGGAAGCCCGGAAGGGCGAGGCCTTGATCGACTGGCTGCGGGCCCGCGCGAAGTGCGGCCACAGCGCGAGCCCCGCCGTCGAGACCGCTGCGAGGACGACACCGAAGAGCTGCGAGGCCAGGTTGTACCGCGCGAGGTCGACCGCGGTGCCCTGATGGCTGAGCAGGATCCGGCCGGTCTGCATGGCGATCGGCAGCGAGATCATCTGCACCAGCATCGGCCAGGCGACGTCGAAGACCCGGACGCCTGGCACAGCACGCAGGCGCGGCACGTCCCGGAGCGCTGCTCCGACCTGGGGGCGGATCAGCCGGGACGCGGTGATCAGGAGCGTCACCGCTACCACCGCCGCCGCAGCGTAGGCCGCCACGGCGAGGAGTGACCCCGAACCGTTCCCCAGTGCGAGGACGACGAGCACGCCCCCCAGGACCATCGGTGCGGTGAGCCCGGTCAGGGCGGTCTGGAGCGGGTTGCGGCCCAGCCCCACGAGGATCCGCGCGCCGACGCCGCACGGCAGCGCCAGCCCGAGGATCGCCACGCACACCGTGGCGGTCAGGGCGCCGTCGTCGAGCAGGCCGGGGCCGAGGACCGTGGGCCACAGGTCGAGCACGCCGAGCAGCACGCCCACCGCCACGATCACGAGCCCGGAGCAGACCAGGACCCGGAAGGCGCTGGTCAGCGTCCTACGTACCGTGGGATCGGTGCTCGCCCGGTCCGAGGACGCGAGCACGTTCACCACCACGGCGGCCATGCCGAGGTCCGCGAACGGGATGAGCGACGGCAAGGACGCCAGGAGCCCGTACTGGGCGTACTGCGCCACGCCGAACTGCTCGATGATCAGCCGTGCCGTCACCATGCCGAGCAGGCCGGACAGGCCGGTCACGACCACCTGGACGATCGCGCTGTTCCCGACGGAGCGCCACGGCGCACCCGCCCGGGTCCTGGTCACGGGCGTACCCCGGCGCCCGGTCCGGACCGGCGGGCACGGGAGAGAGCCAGGCGGTAGATGGCCAGGTGTGCCCGCCCGGCGTCGGCCCACTCGCGGGCGCCGAGATCGGGGGTCGCCGCACGCGGCTCGCGCACCGCTGCGAGTGCCGCCTCGATGTCCCCGGCCGTCAGGTCGCCGGTGAAGGTATGGATCCAGCCCGGCCCGACCTCGGCGGCCAGGTCGGCGTTGACCGGTGTGTCCGGGACGAGAACCGGCCGGTCCAGCGAGAGCGCGGCCAGGACGGTCCCCGAGTTGTGCATGAACCGGTAGGGCAGCACCACGAGCTCCGCCGCGGTCACGGCGGCGACGAGCTCGTCGTCGGACAGGTAGTCGAAGCGCAGGCTGATCCGCGGGTCGTCGTAGGCCAGGGCGGAGACGGTGACCACGAGCTCCTGGGACGACGCAGCACCTGCGATGTCGAGCGTGAGCGAGTCGTCGGCGACGGAGCGGAAGGCCTCGACGAGCCCTTCGACGCCCTTGTACCGCCGTACGAGGCCGACGTACTGGAGGCGGCCGGGAACCGGCGCGGCCCGGGGGCCGGTGTACCAGTCGCGGTAGTGGCCGTGGGGGATCGTCGTCGACGGTCCGGCGCACTCGGTGCGGTCGTTCAGCACTATCCGGTGCGTCGTCAGCCGGTCGAACCAGTGCAGCAGCACACGCTGGAGCCGGTCGGCGTCGGCCGGGGCCTCGACGTTGTGCACGGTGCGGACCACGGCGGTGCGGGTGAGCGTGAGCCGGACGAGGAACAGCGTGGCGAGCACGATGCGCGCCAGGCGTCCGGCGAGGCGCCGTCCGCCCAGCCCGACGATCGTCTCCGGCCAGTGGAGATGAACCACGGAGTACCGCCCGAACAGGGCCGCCGGGTAGGAGAACGTGGCGACCTCGAGGCCGGGGGTCCGGCGCAGCGCCGTGGTGAGCATCGTGATGTACGGGTTGGTGGTGCTACGTGGTTCGCGGTTCGAGGTCAGCACCCGGACGGGAGTCATACGGTGCTTGCCTCCGCGGCAGGGCTCCCGGACCGGGCGGTGCCGTAGAGCCGTTCCACGACGTCGGGCAGCCGGGAGGTGGACCATCGGTCGGACGGCGTGCCCGGGGTGGTGGCCGCCTCCGCGAGGCGGGCCGCGAGGTGGCCGACGACGTCACCGTCGACCCTGGCCAGCCGCGCGTTGACCCCGGCCATGAGCGGCACACCGCCGAGCGGCAGGCAGATCACCGGGCGCCCGAGCGCGCTGGCCTCGGCCGCGGCCCAGCCGGCCTGGTCGTGCATCGAGGGGAACAGCATCGCGTCGCACCCAGCGACCGCGTCGAGGACCTCGGCGCGGGGGCGGTGCCCGTGGAAGACGACGCGGTCGGTCACGCCCCGCCGTCCGGCGAGCCGGACGAGGGTCGAGCGGTCGTAGCCGTCGCCGTAGACGTGCAGCTCCCAGCCGGGTGTACGGGCCAGCGCCTCGATCGCGAGCCGGCCGCCCTTCAGGCCCAGGAGCCGGCCGACGAAGACGGCACGCAGGGGGCGCGGGTCGGACCCGTCCGCGTCGGCCGCCTGCGCCCGCGCCGGCAGGACGTGCTCCGACAGGTCGTCGAGCGCGGCATTCGGCTCCACGACGACGTGCCCGGTCCGGCGGAACCGTCGCGCGACCGTCTCGTTCTGCGCGACGACGACCGCCGCGCGCCGGGCGGCGGTATCGCCCCAGGCCGCCCGCAGCGGCGCCGTGAGCACCCCACGGAGCAGCTCGTTGGCAGCCCCGCGCAGCCCGAGCCAGCGCACCAGGTTCAGGGGGACGACCGTCGCGCCGCCGACCGGACCCCAGACGACCGGCAGGTTCGGGACACGGGCCAGCCCGCAGGGCAGCCAGTCGTTGGCGAACGTCACGTGGTGGCCGACGTCGAACGGCGCGGCATCGTGCAGCTCGGCGGCACGGCGCGCGAGCGCGCGCTGCCAGAGCACGTAGTACCAGTACACGTCGCTGCTGCGGCGTTTGCGGGCGAGGAGCCGCTCGGACAGGTCGAGGTACTCGACCGTGAGGTTCCGCGCGAGCTCCGGGTCGCGCGCGAGCGCTGCGTCGACCGCTGGGGCGAACCGGTGCCGCGTGATCACGTGCACCCGGTGGGACCGGGCCGCCGCCCGCGCGAAGGCCCATCCGGCCGCGGCCTCCGGTTCGTCGCCGGGGCCGCAGGCGTACGCGCTGATGAGGACGCGCGGGTGAACCTGCTGCATGAGTGTTGGCTCTCCGGAGGATCAAGGGGGCGGGCCACGCTACGGTAACTGCCGGATCAGGCGTCGTGGTGCCGTGGAAGGGGTGATTGTGGTGGGTGAAGTTCGGCCGGAGCGGTTGGTTGTCGCCGTCCTGACCTACCGCCGCCCGGAGCGGATCGCTGCTCTCGTGCCCGTGCTCGTCGAGCAGGCGGCCGACCTGGCGCGCCGCGCCGAGGGGCTGCTCGTGAGTGTCCTGGTGGTCGACAACGACGCGGCCGGCACGGGCGCCACCGCGGTCGCGGAGGCCGTCGCGCGGGCCGCGAACCGGCAGGGCGGCGCGGACGAGGCATGGCCGGTGACCACCGTCGTCGAACCGGAGCCGGGCATCTCGGCCGCCCGCAACCGGGCGCTGCGCGCCTCCTCCGACCAGGACCTGCTGGTGTTCGTGGACGACGACGAGGTACCGCACGCCGGCTGGCTGCACGCCCTGTGGGCGACCTACCACGGCACCGGCGCAGCGGCCGTGGCCGGGCCCGTCACCTCCCGGTACGCGACAGAGCCCGATCCATGGGTGGTCGCCGGAGGCTTCTACGACCGTGCCCACCGGAGCGGTCTCCGCACCGGGACGGTGGTCGCCAGCGCGGCGACGAACAACCTGCTCCTCGACCTGCGCGTGGTCCGCCGTGCGGGGCTGGTCTTCGACCCGGCCCTCGGGCTCTCCGGTGGCGAGGACACGCTCTTCACGAGCGCCCTGACCGCGGCAGGCGGGCGCATCGTCTGGTGCGCCGAGGCGGTCGTGTCCGACGTCGTGCCCGCCGACCGGCTCACCCGCGCCTACCTCATCGCGCGCACCGCGGGCCTTGCGAATGCCTCGGCGCGCGTGGCGCTCCTGCTCGCGCCGGACCGAGGGCGGCGGACAGTGGTGCGTGCACGCCTCCTGGCGGCCGGGCTGGCTCGCGGGGCGCTCGGGGCGCTGGGGATCGCGGTGGCCGCGGTGCGGAGCGACGTGGGGCAGGACGCGCACGGTCGGCGGGCGCTCGCCAGGTCCCGCGGGGAGCTGCTCGCGACGTTCGGCAAGGTGCTGCTGCCGTACGCCCGCTAGCGGGTGAACTCCGCGGGATCGCAGGGGTTGCGGGGCGATGCGGGATTACGCTCCAGAATTATGTCCGCATCCACTCTCGTCACCCGGCGCCGTCTCCTGATCGCCCTCGTCCTGCTGGTCCTGGCGGTCGCCGCCGTCGTGGCAGCTGTCGCGCTGCGCCCCGACGCCGACCCGGCGGCCGGCGCCACGCAGTCGGCAGGTTCGACGGCGTCGGCCGGTACGGGTACCGAGGGTGACCCCGAGGCGAGCGAGCCCGGTGCGGACGAGGTCGAGCCGTCCGACGGCGCCACGTCGGACCCGGAGTCCGACGGCGGGACCGACGAGGCAGAGGCCCCGGAGCCCCGCGAGACGCTGGAACCGCGGCCGTTCGACGCGGCGGCGACCCCCGAGCCGGGAGTCACTGTGCGGGTGCCCAAGGTCGAGAAGGTGACCGGCGAGGCGAACGTGCCCGGTGAGGTGGGCGGGCCCGCCCTCCGGTTCACCGTCGAGCTCACGAACGGCACCGGCAAGACGCTCGACCTGCGGACGGTGGTGGTGAACGCCTACTACGGCGCCGACCGCACGCCGGCCGCGCCCCTGCTCAAGCCGGGCGGCAAGGCGTTCGAAGCGGAGGCCGGCGCGGACGACTCGGCCCGCGGGGCTTTCGTCTTCAACGTCCCGGCCGAGTTCCAGGATGATGTCGAGCTCGAGGTCGACCCAGGGGTCGGCAAGGCGATAGTCATCTTCACCGGTGCCTGAGGCCCGACATCCTGCGCCTGAGGCGCAGGAGATCACCCCCCGTTCACCCTGGTTTGACCGCGCCGACCGTCCTGTCCGCTATTAGCGTGATCCGCAGGTCCACATCGCCCGGCGCTCAACGGTCCGGCGGGCCCATTTATCCCCAGTGAGGTCCTCGTGTCCCATCGCATTCTGCCCGGCCGGCGCATCGCTGCGCTCCTCGCGAGCGTCACGCTCGCGGTCACGCCGCTCGTGACCGTGCCGACGGCATCCGCCATCGAGATGGCTCCTGTCGCGGCGGACGTCGCCGAACCGACGGCCGACCCGGTGTCCGTCTCCGCCGACGCGCTGCCGACCGTGCAGATCGACGGCATCGTGTGGAAGCAGGTGATCGTCGGCAACACCGTGTACGTGGGCGGTGAGTTCGCGAACGCCAGGCCCGCCGGTGCCGCACCCGGGACGAACCAGGTGCCCCGCACCAACCTGCTCGCCTACAACCTGACGACCGGCGCGCTGATCACGTCGTTCAACCACACGCTGAACGGCAACGTCACCGACCTGGCGGTCTCGCCGGACGGGACGCGCCTGTACATCGTGGGCGGCTTCACCACGGTCGACGGGGCCACCCGCAACCGCATCGCCGCGTTCAACCTGCCCACCGGCACGCTGAACACGTCGTTCGCCCCGAACATGAACGGCAACACGAAGTCCGTCGCGGCCACCAACACGACCGTGTACGCGGGTGGGTACTTCTCCGCCGTCAACAACGTCGCGCGCTACCGGGTCGCGGCGATGAACGCCTCGAACGGCGCCCTGCGCCCCGGGTTCGTCCCGGTCGTCGACGACCGGCAGGTGCAGTCGATAGTCGTGGCGCCGGACGAGCAGACGGTGATGATCTCGGGGACGTTCACCTCCGTGAACTCCAACACCGCGAGCGGGTACGGTCTCGCCTGGCTCGACGCCGCGACCGGCGCCAGCCGCACGCTGCCGGTCAACTCGCGGATCCGCAACGCCGGTGACAACTCCAGCATCCTGCGGCTCGCCAGCGACGGCCAGGAAGGCTGGTACGGCGTCGGCTGGCACTACGGGAGGGGCGGCACGAGCGAGGGCACCTTCAAGGTCGGCTGGGCCGACGGCGCGCTGATCTGGCTCGAGGACTGCCACGGCGACACGTACGACGTGGCACCGGTCGGCAACATCGTCTACACGGCCAGCCACAAGCACTACTGCGGCAACAGCGGCGGGTTCCCGCAGACGGACCCGTGGAGCTTCTACCACTCGACCGCCTGGATCAACGAGGTGCGCGGCACCAACACCAAGGACATCTGGGGCTACCCCGACCACCCGGGCACCCCGCGCCCCGAGCTCATGACCTGGTACCCCCAGACGGACGTCGGGACGTACACCGGCAAGAGCCAGGCCGTGTGGACGGTCACCGGCAACGACGACTACGTGCTGTACGGCGGCGAGTTCCCGAAGGTGAACGGCACCGCGCAGCAGGGCCTGGTCCGGTACGCCAAGCGCACCATCGCGCCGAACGACCAGGGTCCGGTCGGCTCTGGCGCGACGCTCAACCCGACGGCGGCCTCGGTCTCGGCCGGCACCGTGCGGCTCAGCTTCACCACCACGTGGGACCGCGACGACGAAGCGCTCACCTATCGCGTGTACCGCGACTCCGAGGCGGTGGCGCCGGTCTTCCAGGAGACGGTCGCCGCCAAGTTCTGGTCGCCGAAGAAGCTGACGGTGCGCGACAACGGTCTTGCGCCCGGCTCGGCGCACCGCTACCGCCTGACGGTCACCGACCCGTGGGGCAACGTGAAGCGGTCGGAGTGGGTCGACGTGACGGTCTCCAACGCCCCCCGCAGCGACTACGCCGACACCGTCGTGCAGGACGGCGCGGAGCACCTGTTGCGGCTCGGCGAGCCGGCGGGCTCCACCCGCACCTACGACTGGGCGGGTGGCGACGACCTCACCGTGCCGTCGAGCGTCCGGCTCGGCACGGCGGGTGCGATCACCGGCGACTCGAACACCGCTGCCACCTTCCAGAACTCGTCGTCCAGCAGGCTGGTCTCCACGGAGAACATCGCCGGGCCCAACACGTTCTCCGTCGAGACCTGGATCAAGGGCACCGGCAGCGGACGGATCGTCGGTTTCGGCAACAACAACTCGGCCAGCGGTACCTCCACGTCCACGGACCGCCTGCTCTACGTCGACTCCGGTGGCCGCCTCTCGTTCGGTGTGAACAACGGCAGCAGGAGCACCCTCCGGTCGCCCGGCCGGGTCGACAACGGTGCCTGGCACCACGTGGTCGCCACGCTCGGGTCCGGCGGCATGCAGCTCTTCATCGACGGCGTCCGGGTCAACACCCGGACCGACATCACCGCCGGCCAGGCCTACAACGGCTACTGGCGGATCGGCGCCGACACCCTCTCCGGCTGGCCCAACCGCTCGCTGCTCGGCGGCGACAGGTACACCGGTGCCGTCGACGACGTGGCCGTCTACCCGACGGTGCTCTCCGCCGCCCAGGTGCTCGACCACTACACGGTCGCGAAGGACGGTGGCCGGCCGAACCAGCTGCCTGTCGCGGACGCCACCGCGGACATCCACGGCTTCGAGCTGACGGCGGACGGCAGCGCGTCCGACGACCCCGACGGCAACCTCGTGTCCTGGGCCTGGAACTTCGGTGACGGCACCACGGGAACCGGCCAGCAGGTCACACACACCTACGCCGCTCCGGGGACGTACACCGTGACCCTCACGGTGACCGACGACGAGGGCGCTACCGCCCAGGACACCGTCGTGGTCGAGGCAGCGGCCCCCGCGGAGTTCGCCACCGACGACTTCGCCCGCTCCGAGACGGGCGGCTGGGGCGCCGCAACGGTAGGCGGCAACTGGACGCTCTCCGGCGTGGCGTCGAGCTTCTCGGTCGCCGGCGGTGAGGGCCTCATGGCACTTCCCACGGCCGGCACCAACCGGAAGGCTCAGGTGCAGAGCGTCTCCGCCGGAGACGTCGAGATCAGGAGCGTGCTCTCCCTCGAGGAGATCTCCGACGGCGGTGGCACGTTCGTCTCCCTGGCGGGACGCACGAGCGGGTTCACCAGCGAGTACCGCGCCAAGGTCTGGGTCAAGTCGACGGGAGCGGTCCAGCTCCAGCTCAACTCGCTCCAGTCGGCGGAGACGACCCTGGCCGCCGCCAACATCACCGGCCTGACCGTCGCTGCCGGCGAGCGGCTCGCGGTCCGGATGCAGGTAGTCGGCTCGTCGCCGACGACGATCCGCGCGAAGGTCTGGACCGCGGGGACGGCCGAGCCGGCTGCCTGGCAGCTCACGACGACCAACACCGTTCCCGAGCTGCAGGACGCCGGGGCCGTCGGTTACTCCGTGAGCAACGCGGGCAGCGTCACGACCGGTGCGAACACCGTCCGGCTGGACGACTTCTGGGCCGGTCCGCCCGCGCCGTGACGTCCAGTCCCCCCGCACCGGCCCAGGCCCTCCCGTCCCGTCAGGGGCAGGAGGGCTGGGCCGTTGCCACGACAGGGCTGGCGCTGCTCTGCGTCGTCCTCACGGGGATGGGCCTGGGCCTGTTCTTCGGCCTGACGGCGGGACTCGCGTTCGCCCTGGTGCTCCTGCCGCTGTGGGCGTCGGAGGTACGGAGCTCCCGGTGGATCACCTGGACGATGGCCCTGACCGTGATCGCGGCAGCCTCGAGCGTCTGGCTCACGGTGTGGCACAGCGACTCGCGGACCGTGTCCACGTCGGGCCTCCTCGAGTCGGTGTTCGTGGTGCTCGGGCTCGGGGGCGGCATCGGTGCCACCCTGTGGGCGCGCAGCCGTGCGTCGGTGACCGCCGTGGGCACCCTGTTCGGCATCGGGCTGCTGCTCGGCATCAATCCGGGTGGCGAGTCGTTCGCCGACAATCCCTGGCGCTTCGGCTTCTCGCTGCCGGTCACCGTCATCGTCCTCGCCCTCGTGACCCGGTGGCGCAAGCGGTGGCTCGACGTCGTCGCCGTGCTCGCGCTCGCGGGCGTCTCCGCGCTCAACGGCGGGCGCTCGACGAGCGCGATCCTGCTCATGGTCGCGCTGCTCGTCGTGTGGCAGTCGTGGGGCAGGCCCGCGTCGTCCAAGCTCGCGGCCGTCCGGACCCTGATCCTGTTCGGGATGCTCGCCTTCGGGACGTATCTCTCGGTCCAGGCCGCGATCCTGGAGGGTGCGCTCGGCGAGAGCGCACAGCTCCGCACCGAGCTCCAGCTGTCGACGTCGGGCACGCTGATCACCGGCGGAAGGCCGGAGATCGGCGCCACCCTGGCGCTGATGGCCCAGTCGCCGGCCGGGTTCGGTGGCGGGGCCGTCCCGTCGATGACCGATGTCCTCGTGGCCAAGTCCGGCATGGCCGCCCTCGGGTACGACCCGAACAACGGGTACGTCGAGAACTACATGTTCGGCAGCGGGTTCGAGGTGCACTCGGTGATCGGCGACCTGTGGGCCTGGTCCGGCCTCCCGGGTCTCGCGCTGGCCACGGTGCTGCTGCTCTTCCTCGTGGTGCGTACAACGGTCCTCACCACGGGGCGGGCCGCCTCCGCGCTGCTCCTCTTCCTCGGGGTCAAGTCGATCTGGAACCTGCTGTTCGCCCCCCTCGAGAGCGCGCTGACGGTCCTCGTCCTCGCCGTGGCGCTGATGGCGCCCCTGGCCCTCCAGAAGAGGCGGACGGACGAATGACCGGCACTCCCGGCCGTGAGGTCTGGATCGACGCCGGCCGGGGGATCGCGGTACTCCTGGTCGTGCTGTACCACGCGGCGCGCTGGTTCGAGGTGGCCGGGTGGGAGGAGCTCAACGACTACGTGTCCTCCGTGCGCATGCCGTTCTTCTTCGTGATCTCGGGCATGCTCGCCTACCGCATCGGCGTGGTGGCCCCGGTCGGGACGACGTGGCGTGCGCTGTGGGACCGGCGGCTGAGCCTCTACCTGTGGGTCTTCGTGATCTGGGAGGCCATCGGCACCGCGTGCTACCTGATCGGGTTCGCCCTGCGCGGGACCCCGCTCGGGTTCGGGCCGATGCTGCGTGACCTGCTCCTGGCGCCGGTCCGCCCGCAGTTCGAGCTGTGGTTCATCTGGGCGCTCGCTCTCTTCTGCGTCGCCGCGCGGCTCCTGCGCTCCCTCGACTGGCGCTGGCACCTGCTCGCCGCTGCGGTCCCGTCGGTCATCGCGCTGACCGACGGCTTCGACCTCGGCAACGTCGGCTGGAACGGCGCGCTCAAGTACTACGTGTTCTTCGTCTGCGGCATGCACCTGCGCGGGATGCTGCTCGCGTTCGCCCGGACGTCCTGGCCGGTGCGGACCGGCCTGCTCGTCGGCTGGGCGGTCCTGGCCGCCGTCGTGGAGACGACGGGGCTCCGGTCCGTCGTCGGGGTCTACTTCGCCCTGTGCGTCGTCGGGATCCTCGCCGGCGTCGCGCTGGGGACGTTCCTTGCCCGGAGCGCCGTCCTGGTGCGGATCGGGGCCGCGACGCTGCCGGTCTACCTCGGCCACACGCCCGTGATCATCCTGGGTTCGTCGCTGGTCTTCGCGCTGACCGGGTCGACGGTCCTGCCGGACGTCGTCGGCCTCGTCGTGGTGCCGGTCGCCGCGGCGATCGCGATCGCGCTGTCGCGGCTCCTGCACGGGTGGACCGCCTCCGGCCCGCTGCGCTACCTCTACGTCGCCCCGGAGTGGCTCCGTCGGGGTCAGCACGTTCCGCGGCGCTGAGCTCGCGAGGTACGGCTGCCACCGCTGGCGGCCTCAGAGCGCCCCGTCGCCAGGCCCGTACCGGTCCAGGAACGTGGTGACGGCCTCGCGGGCGACGGCGTCCAGCTCCTCGGCGCTGTAGCGGGCCGCGCCGGCCGTCAGGGTCAGCCGGTTCAGGGGCGCGGCGAGAGCGAGCCAGGTGAGCTGCTCGGCGGCGACCCGCGCGTCGTCGACGCGGAGCAGGCCACGCGCGCCCAGGTGCCGCAGGGCCTCGGCCAGGAGCATCTGGTTGTGGTCCCAGCTGCGCCGCACGTAGTCGGCGGCGATCTCCGGAAACCGTTCGGCCTCGGCGGCGATCAGCGTCCGCATCTGGAGCACCGGGGGGCTCAGTACACCGGTGTGGAGGATCCGGGAGAGCTCCAGCAGCCCCTGCCGGACGTCTTCTGCCTCCATCAGCTCCTGCAGGTGCGGCCTCATCGCGTCGCGGCCACGGTCGACCCAGTCCCGGACGACGGCGCCGAACAGGACCTCCTTGGAGGGGTACTGCCGGTAGAGCGTCTGCTTCGAGACCCGTGCTCCCGCGGCCACGGCGTCCATCGTCGCGCCGGCGTACTGGTGTGTGAGGAAGACGCCGCGCGCGATGGCGAGCAGGTCGGTGCCCTGGCTGCCGCCTGGCCTGCCACGGCGCCGGGCGGGGGAGGCTGAGGTGGTCACGCCGAAAATAGTACTGGACGGTACCCGCTGTACGGGGCTACAGTACTAGTCAGTACTAAAAGGAGGATCGTCATGATCGTTGGGGGTATCGCCGTCGCCGCCGTCGCGGCGTTCGTGCTCAGTTCCGTCTACTACGTCGTCACCACGCCGCTCGAGCAGCGGGCGCTCGGCGACCGGGCCCTCGACCGTGGCCGCCCGGCTCCCTGGAAGGTGGTGACCGAGCTGGTGCGTACGGCCGTGGTCGGGGCGGGGTTCGCCTGGATCGCCGCGCAGAGCGACCTGCTGGCGCTGCCCTCGTCGCTGCTGCTGGCACTCGTGCTGTGGGTGGCGTTCCCGGTCGTGCTGCTCACCGGCTCGATCATCTGGGAACGCGTGCCGTGGCAGACCGCGGCCATCCATGCAGGGGACTGGCTGCTCAAGCTCGTGCTCGTGGCGCTCGCCGTCGGGCTCATCCACTGATCCACTGATCCGAAGGAGTCCGACCATGTCTGAAGCCATCAGCGACGCCACCAGCGCAGGCCCGCTCGACCGCACCTTCACCGCCGCGCTGCTCCGGAGCGAGGCGAAGGGCGGCTGGACCTATCTCACGCTCGACGGCTCCGCCGAGTACTTCGGCACGCGTGGGTTGGTCAAGGTCACCGGCACCGTCGACGGAGTCCCGTTCACCAGTTCCTTCATGGCGCTCGGCGACGGCACGCACAAGCTCCCGGTCGCCGCCGGCCTACGCCGCAAGATCAACAAGCAGGCCGGCGACACCGTGACCGTCCACCTGCTGAGCCGCCTGAGCTGAGCAGGTGGACGGGTCGTGACCGTCAGAGGGTGCCGAGCACGGATGCCCGCGCGGCATCGCGCTCGGCACTCGTGATCTTGCCCGTCGCGTGCAGCTGCTCGATCTCCGCCAGCCGTGCCTCGAGCGTCTGCGCGGGGTGCGCCGCGGGCTGAGCGCTGGATCGCTGTGCTGCGGAGCCGCGCACGGCGTCGGCCACGATCTCCGCTTCCGTGGCCAGGGGGCTGATGCCCTTGCTGCGGAGGCGGCGTGCGTTGAGAACAGCAAGCACGATGATCAGGACTACGAACCCGACAAAGATGATCGGGACGATGATGAACAGGGCGTTGAAGACGGACGCGAACGTGTCGCCCTCGTCGAGGAACGGCTCGATCCCGCTGTGCTGCGTGACGGTCCGGACCATGACGACCTCCGAGGAGCTGGGCGCCACGGCGGCACCGACTGGCCGGACAGTAACATCTGGGCGCCGTCCGGGCTGTCCGGTAGTCGTTACGCCTGGTCGTAGCGGTCGCGCGCGACGAGCACCTCGGCGATGTGCGCCTCGGCCCACTGCCCGAGCGCGCTCAGCGGTGCCTGCAGCGTGCGGCCCAGCTCGGTCAGCTCGTACTCCACCCGGGGCGGGACCTCCGCGAACGCGTGCCGGCTGACCAGGCCGTCGCGTTCGAGCTCTCGCAGCGTCTCGGTGAGGACCTTTCCGCTGATGCCCTCGACCGCGTTCTTCAGGTCACCGAAGCGGGCCGGGCCCCGGGACAGCACGATGACGATCATCGCCGTCCACTTGTTGGCGATCCGTGCCAGCGAGGTGCGCGACGGGCACGTCACGGTGAGGACGTTCCAGTCAGGTTCGTATGACATGCGTCACAGTGCTCCGATGGTTACGTTGAGGTGACCGGTTTCGAATAGTGACTATAGGCGGGAAGCAGGAACGACACACAAGGGAGAATCTGATGACCGAGTCCAGCACCGCCGCGATCGCCCAGCAGTACTACGAGGCGATGTCCGTCGGCGACATCCCGACCGGGACCGCGCTCTTCGGCGCCGACATCGTCTGGCACCAGCCGGGCCGCAACCGCTTCTCCGGTGCGCATGCCGGCGGGGCGGCCGTGGGCGAGCTGCTCGGCGGGATGGGGTCCGTGTCCGAGGGGACCTTCGAGCTGCGGTTCACCGGTCAGCCGATGGTCAACGGCGCACTGGCCGCTATCCCGGTCCACTTCTCCGGCAAGCGCGGCGACGTGGCGATGTCGATGTCGGGCGTCGACGTGCTCCGCGTCGAGGGCGACAAGATCGTGGAGATGTGGCTGTTCTCGGCCGACCAGGACGCAGAGGACGTCTTCTGGGGCGAGGCCTGAGCGCTGAGCCGCGCTAGGCCTTGATGACCGTGCCCTCGAGCGCGAGGCCGGTGCCGAGGCCGACCATGGCGACGCCGCCCGTGACGCTCAGGTGGTCGAGGCGCTGGGGGTTGCGGGAGAACCACGTGCGGGCCTGGCTCGCGACCAGGGCGAGGATCGAGTCCTGGCAGAGCGCCAGGATGCCGAACAGCAGCCCGAGGAGCAGCAGCTGCGGGGTCGCCGGAGCGGCGTCGTTCATGAACTGCGGGAGGAACGCCGCGAAGAAGACGATGGTCTTCGGGTTGGTCGCGCCGACGACGAACCCGGCCCAGACCGCGCGCCACGGACTCCCCGTGCGGGCCTTGTCGGGCGTGGCCAGGGCGAGGCGGGCGTCGGCACGGTGGCGGATCGCCTGGATGCCCAGGTAGATCACGTAGCCGGCGCCCACCAGCTTGAGCACCGTGTAGGCGGCGGCGGACGCCTCGACCAGCGCCCCCAGCCCGACCGCGACGAACGCCACCTGGACCAGCAGGCCCAGCGCGTTGCCGGTCACCGACAGGAGCGCGTCCCGGCGGCCGACCGTCAGGGCGCGGCCGATCGCGAAGAGGACGCTGGGTCCCGGCAGCGCGATGAAGACTACGGACGCCGCGAGGAAGGCGAGCAGCTGGGCGGTGGTCGGCATGCTGTCAGCGTAGCGACGAGATCATCGACGGTCGCCGGATTTGTCGGGTGAACCAGCCGCGATGAGCTCCCGCGCGAACATCCACGAGTCCGCCTCCAGCCGGGAGTCCTGACGTGGCAGGGAGGCGCACACCGCGCGCGGGTCGAGCGGCCTCGCCGCGGCCTCGGTGATCACCGAGGCGAGCAGCTCGCCCACCGAGGCCGCGGGGATGACGCCGTGCCCGTTGCGCCGGAGCCAGTCCGCGATCCCGGTCTCGTCGGTGGTCACCACCGTGCAGCCGTGCGCGAGCCCTTCGACGATCGGCAGGCCCACCTGCTCGCGCCACGCGACCTGGCGGCGGGACGGCAGCACCACCACCGAGGCCCTCCGCAGCTCCGCGTGCACGACGTCGCGCGGCGGGTCGGCGATGACCCGGACCCGGTTGTCCGCCCGCGCGGCCGCGTAGGCGTCGTCGAGCAGCGCGCCGCGCCCCACCACGGTGAGGACGGCGTCCGGCGAGTGGTGCCGCACCGTCGCCCACGCGGCCAGCACGGAGTCGAACCCCTTGCGGGCCGAGAGGTCGCCCAGGAACAGCACGCGTCCCGGCGTCTTCTCGCCGTCGAGCAGGCAGTCGCAGACGGCGGGCAGCGCCTCGATGGTGGTCCAGCGGAGGCTGCGGCGGCCCGCGATACCGAAGACGGTGCCGTAGAGCTGGCGCGCTGTCTCCGTGCCGAACACGACCCGGTCGAGCCGCAGCCAGACCCAGCGCGCGAGGATGAGGTCCAGACGCCTGCCCAGGCGCGGCCACCAGGCGGTAGGCCTCGGGAGGGTGCGCGGGTCGATGTTGCCTATCGCGTAGGCGACGATCCGGGTACGGCGGCGTCGGACGAGGTCGCTCAGGAGCAGCGCGGCGAGGACGGCGGCGGACCGGCGCACGCAGTCGATGGCCGCCGGCTCGTTGATCTCGACGATCTCGTACCCGTTCCGGGCGACGAGCCATGCGGAGCGGAGGTCGCCGGCCTGCTGCGGGCGGACCTCCGCCACCAGGTCCTCGTCGAAGTCGTAGCGGCTCTCCTGGTACAGGATGTCTGCCGGGGTGAGCGCGAGAGCACGTTCGAGGTGGGCCGTGCGAAGAGTCTTGTAGACGCGCACGTCGCGCGTCCTGCCGTCACCCGGCTCGCTCATCGGCCGTCCCGAGATCGGCGACGACAGGGGGTATGGGCCGCGGCGAGGGGCCAGGGGTCAGCCGCGCGCCGGGACCGGGGATACCGCCCGGCCCGTGGATGTTGCCGGGGCTCGGGATGTCGTCGGGGCCCGGGACGACGCCGTCACGGGGAACGCCGCTCGGGCCGGAGGTGCTCCCCAGGACCGGGGCGATGCCAGGGCCGGGGATGCCGCTCGGTACCTTGCCGGCTCCGGGCACCGCACTGATCGTGCCGGTGATGGGCGGCAGGTCGAGCGTGTCGTGGTGGCGCCGCCCCGGCAGGAACCGCAGCTTCCGGCGCCGGTTGGTGCTGTAGCCGTAGTAGGAACCGCCCGGGCCGGACCGGGGTGCGAACGCCAGGATGAAGCCGAGCACCCGCGCCTCGACCCCGGCGAGCGACCGCATCGCCTGGGTGAGCTGCTGGCGGCGCACGCGGCGGGCTCCGACGACCACGACCACGCCGTCGGCCATGGTGGACAGGACCGCGGCGTCCGAGACGGGGAGCAGCGGCGGCGCGTCGATGATGACGACGTCGTAGGCCGCACGGGCCGTGGCGATCAGGTCCCGCGTGGCGTCCGAGGCGATGAGCTGGTGCGGGTTCGGCGGGATGGGTCCGAGGGGCAGGACGTCGAGCGGGCCGGGGCCGTACCGCTGGACCAGGTCGGTCATGGCGGACCGTCCGACCAGGGCGGTGGTGAGCCCCGCGGCGTCCTCCAGGCCGAGCACGGTGGCGATGGACGGGCGTCGCATGTCGCTGTCGATGAGCAGCACGCGGCTGCCGCTCTCGGCGAAGGTCGAGGCGAGGTTGATCGCCGTCGTGGACTTTCCCTCTCCGGGCACGCTCGAGGTCACCACGAGGACACGCGCGGGCGTGGTCGCGTCGACGAACGACAGGTTGGTCTGGACGCGGCGGTAGGCCTCCGCCCGGGTGCTCAGCGGCTCATGGGTGGCCGGGACGCGGGCGGCCTTGCGCTTGACCACGGGGATCGAGCCGAGCAGCGCGGTGCCCTCCGACACGACCTCCAGGTCCTGCGACGACCTGATCCGCGTGTCGACGACCGCCCAGAGCAGGACCAGCGCGACGCTGATCGCGAGGCCCCCCGCGCCACCGGCGGCCACCAGGAGGCGGGTCCGGGGCGCCGACGGGTACCGCGGGACCTCCGCCGACGAGACCGTGGTCACCTCGATGGCCTGCTCGCCCGTCGGCGTGGCCGGTGACAGGTCGACGACGGTCAGCGAGAGCTGCTGGGCGACGGCGTTGGCGATCACCGCGGCGCGTTCGGGGTCGCCGTCGTCGACCTTGATCTCGATGATCGAGGTGTTCAGCGGCGAGTCGGCGGAGACGGCACCGGCGAGGTCACGGCCGCTGACGCCCGGGCCGAGGTCTGCGGCGACGGGGTCGAGCACCACGGGCATGTCGGTCAGCGCGGCGTACGACTCGATCAGGTTCTTCACGTACGTGGAGCCCTGCAGCAGGTCGCTGGTCGACTCGCCGGTGTTCAGCGACACGTAGACCTTGGCCGTCGCGGTGTAGGACGGCGGCGTCGACCAGGCCCAGCCGAACGCGGCGAGTGCCCCGACGAGCGCCGTGCAGACGATCACCGCCCAGCGTCGTCGCAGCACGTTCGCGTATTCGACGAGTTCCACGTCCTGCCTCCTGTCTGACTCGTACGGCCTGTCGTCTGGTACTGCCTGTCTGGGACGGTCTGTCGTCCGGTGGTCCTGTGGCTGGTCGTCAGCTCGGCTCAGAGCTTGCCGAGGTGCGACGAGTGCCGGGGCTGGGTGAGCGGCTGCGCGCCCGAACGCGGCTGGGGTGCGCTCAGGAGCCAGGGCTGCCGGCCGGTGCCGAGCACGCCGCACACCGTGTCGGTCGCCGACCAGATCCGCTCGAACACGCGCCGGAAGGCCTTGTCGCCGCGGCCGTAGGGGTCCTCGATGTCGAGCGTGCGGTTCCACGCAGAGTGGTTCAGGCGCTCCTGGCTCACGAGCTCGGGTACCCGGGCCCACCGGGTCGCGTCGTCGGTGGCGGACCGCGGGCCCGGCGACGTGCTCAGCACGTGCGCCAGCTCCAGCAGGGTGAACGTCCGCCGGACGGCCTCAGGGACGGCCCGCACCACCGCGGAGCGCTGGGCGCGCGTCATCGTGATGATGACGGTGGCGGTGCGGATCATCTCGGGTGTGAGCTGGCGCGCGGTGAACTGGCCGCTGTCGAGCCCGCGTGACTGCAGCAGGCTCGCCATGTGCGGCTCGATGGGTTCGTCGGCGCGCGCCCGGATGCCAGCGCTGCTGACCTGGACGGTGCCGTCGGTGCGGGCTGTGAGCAGGCGTGCCAGGACTGGGGAGCGACAGATGTTCCCCGTGCACACCGTAAGGATTGTCGTAGCCATGTCGTGCCCAGCATGCCTTGGCCCTATGTCCGGTAGTAGCCGAACCACGTACTTTCACCCGAAGGTCACCCCTTCAGGGTGCCGTGACCGACTCGCTCGCGTGCGATCGGTGGGGGTCTGTGTGTATTCGTGGGGGGTGAACTGCACGTTCACCCGCTCAGATGTCCGTGTTGGGCAGCGTTGGAAACAGAGCCCTTCTAGCCTCTCAGGCATGACTGTGGTCGGTTATGCGCCTGGCGCCTGGGACCTGTTCCACGTGGGCCACCTCAACGTGCTGCGGCACGCGAAGGGTCGCTGCGACTATCTGGTGGCAGGCGTCGTCGACGACGACATGCTGGAGCTCGCCAAGGGGCGCCGCCCTGTCGTGCCGGTGATCGAGCGTGCGGAGATCGTGCGCCACATCGCGTTCGTCGACGAGGTGTTCATCGAGACGCAGCCCGACAAGATCGAGACGTGGCGGCAGCGCCCGTTCGACGTGTTCTTCAAGGGCGACGACTGGAAGGGCACCGACAAGGGGCTCGAGCTGGAGCGCCGGTTCGCCGACGTCGGCGTGGAGGTCATGTACTTCCCGTACACGGTGCACACCTCGAGCACCGCGCTGCGGCGCACGCTGGACGTGCTGAACGGGCACCGGGACCACGCAAGGCAGGGCCGAAAATAAGCGTGTGCGGGTGCCGCCGTCGGGCATAGCGTCGATGCCGTGAGCGAAACGGCGCGCGACGACACGAGCACGACCACCACCGACGACCCGAGCGACGGCTTGTTCCCCGAGAGCGTGGCCGCCGGGTACGACGACCCGGAGGACGCGAACACGCCCGAGGCGATAGACCCGGTCGTCGACGCGCTGGCAGACCTGGCCGACGGCGGCCCGGTGCTGGAGCTCGCGATCGGGACCGGCCGGATCGCCGTGCCGCTGGCCGCGCGCGGCGTCCCGGTGAGCGGCATCGAGCTGAGCAAGGCGATGGCCGCCCGGATCGCAGGCAAGCCAGGCGGCGGGCAGATCGACGTCACCATCGGCGACATGACCTCGACCCTGTTCGACGGCGCCGTGGCGCCCGGCGAGTTCTCGCTGGTCTACCTGGTGTTCAACACGATCTCCAACGTCACCACCCAGGACGGGCAGGTGGACGTCTTCCGCAACGCAGCGGCGCACCTGCGGCCCGGCGGCCTGTTCCTCGTCGAGGTGGGCATCCCGGACCTGCGGCGGATGCCGCCCGGTCAGGACACCGTCCCGTTCACGGTCGCGCCCGACGACGGCGGCGGGTACGTCGGCTTCGACCGGTACGACGTCGCGACGCAGCTCTTCACGTCGAACCACGTGACGGTGACCCCGGACGGCGGACGCTTCCGCGTGGTCCCCTTCCGGTACGCGTGGCCCGCCGAGATGGATCTCATGGCCCGTATCGCGGGCATGCGGCTCAAGCACAGGTGGGCGGACTGGGACCGGGCCCCGTTCGAGCACGAGAGCACCAAGCAGGTCTCGGTCTGGGAGAAGGCCTGACGGCGTCGGTCGCGTCGCCTGTGCGGGCGCCTCAGTGCGCAGGGTTCCGTGCCGCGTACGCCTCGCAGTCGCGCCGGACGATCTCGATCACCAGGGCGGTCGTGCGGTCGAGGTAGCTCCGCCCGTCGGCCAGGCGCGCCGTCGGGCTGATGTAGCCCAGCGGTCCGATGTGCGCCGCGGGGTCGAGCGAGTGCACGGTGACCTTGCCGGCCTCGTGCGCCCGGTTCCACGCGCTGCGGCGGAACAGTCGCCAGCGTTCGGGGAACAGCCAGGTGCTGACGCCCTCTATCCAGTCGTTCGAGCTGGTGAGCCGGTGCAGGTGGACCGCGTGCGTGAGGTCGTTGGCGCCGTTGTGGAAACCGCCCAGCGTGATCACCCAGATCGGCGCCCGCAGCTCGGTGAAGATCCCGTCGACCGCGCCGGTCGCCACCTGTGCGCCGCCGCTGTAGCTGAGCAGCACCACCGGTATGCCGCCGCCCGGCTCGTAGCCCGCGAGGCGCAGCTGGTCGGCGATCTGGGCGCCCACGGCGCGGTTGTACAGCGGACGGTACCGGCGGTCAGCGGCGACGAAGATCTGCATGACGTTGTGCAGGAACAGGGTGATGCCGATGTGGCGGCGCAGCCAGTCCCACACCGGTCGCCCCACGAGCGGGTCGGCCAGCGGCGAGTAGGGCTGGACCTGGCCCAGCACGCGCAGCTCCGGCGCCCCGGCGATGACCGCCTGGACGAGCTGGCCGCCGTCACGCGTGTCGCTGAAGCGCCGCTTGCCGATGCCGTCCAGGTAGACCAGGTACGCGGCGGGCGGACGTGCGGGGTCGGCGCCCCGGGCGTACGGCTCGTCCTCGGGCAACCGTGGCGCCGGGGCGCGCCAGCCGACGGTGTAGACCATCAGCTCGTAGCGGGCCAGCAGGCCCTCGGCGAGCAGGACCGGGCCGAGCGCCAGCAGGACGACGAGCAGCAGGAGCTCGGTCACGCGACCACCACCTCCCGCTCCCGTGCTCCGGCCACGAGTCGCGCGGCCACGCGGCGCACCACCTCGACGAGGGCGGCGAGCCCGATCCCCGCGGCCGCGACACAGCCGGCGGCGGCCCACCAGCCCAGACCCGACGCGGAGGCGAGCGGTCCGACCAGCCCGGCCCCGACACCGGCGACGAGCAGCAGGTGCAGGAACGGGCCGAGCAGCGGGAACGCGAGGATCGCCGCGAGCAGCAGCGGAGCCACCAGGGCAGGCGTCCAGGCCAGGCACGAGGTGCTGGGCAGCGGATCCCGGCTCACCAGGTCGGCGACGGTCCACGCGGCCACCGGCCACAGCGCGATCACCGTGCCCTCGACCACCGTTCCGGTGACCATCAGCCCGGCCACGAGCCGCCGGGACAGCCGTGGCCGGCGAGCCACCAGGGGCAGCACCCGGCCGGCGCTCTCGGACAGCCCGGCGAGGACCAGCAGCACCACGACCGTCGTCGACATCAGCGCTCCCGCGGGGGATCGGCCGGTGCTGCCGGCCGGGGCGGGTCGCCGACGCGCTCGAGGTACCGCTCGAGCTCGTCGGCGGCCCGTACCCAGCCGCCCGCCTCCCGCTGGGCGTCGCGCTGCCTGCGGGCCGCCTCCCGGAACCGCGGCTCGTCCAGCAGGCGCCGGGCGAGCGTGTTCACCGTCTCGGCCGTGGCGTCCTCGGTGCGCAGCGCCAGGCCCGCGCCTAGGTCGACGACCCGCTGTGCCACCAGCGGCTGGTCCGCGCCCTGCGGCACGACGAGCGTCGGCACCCCGGCCTGCATCGCCTCGTTGACGCTGTTCATGCCCCCGTGCGTGACGAAGAGCGCGGCCTGGTCGAGCACCTGCAGCTGCGGTACCGACCGGCGGGCCAGCACGTTGGCAGGCAGCGAGCCCAGGTCGGCCGGGTCCGTGTGGCCGGTGGCCACGACCACCGTGCCGGCCAGCGGCGCCAGCGCGGTGGCGAAGGTACGCAGCAGGCCAGGGCTACCGTCGAACACCGTGCCGAGCGACGCGTACAGCACGGGGCCCTCGAGCCGGTCGGCCGCGAACGCCGGGTCGGGCAGCCGGGAGCCCACGCTGGCGCCGACGAACCGGTAGGAGGGGCCGAAGGCGTCGGCGCCGGGCTGGAACGTCGCCGAGGTGAAGACCAGGTTCAGCGGCTCCTGCGCGTTCATCAGGTCGGTCAGCGGCAGCCCGCTGGTGTCGTAACCGCGGCGCAGGGTCCAGCGCGCCCGCACGTAGCTGCTCGCGATCCGGGGATAGGCCGCCGCGGCGACCAGCAGCGCCCGGGAGATCCCGCACGGGCTCGGCACCTGCCGGTTGAACGCGAACGTCGTGTAGGTCGCGGCGGCCGGCACGCCGAGCTCCCGCGCGGCGACCGCGCCCCACGGGCAGGCGGCGCCGTGGACCACCAGGTCCGGACGCGCGGCGCGGAGGTCCTCGAGCACACCGGGGAGCAGCCCGACGGCGGTGCGGGCCAGCCCCTCGATCATCGCCAGGGGGATCGGCGGATCGGGCAGGGGCAGGTCGTCCCCGGCGTAGAGGTGGACGTCCGCACCGGTGGCCTCGATCTGCGCCGCGAACGCCGGGGAGGCGTAGTAGCTCACGGTGTGGCCGCGGCGGACGAGCTCCGCCACGACGGGGAGCGTCGGGTTGACGTACCCGTGCATACCGATGTTGACGAACGCGATGGTGCTCATCGACGACTCCTTGTGACCCTGCGAACAGATCCGTCCCCCCTCTCGACCGGGTGCGCACCGGATCTGTGACGGCTCGTATCCGTGCCACCGTCGGCAGTGTCGGTGAGCCCGCCTAGGCTTAGGGGCGATGACTTCCCTCTTCGACAGCCTCTCCCTGCCCGGCCTCGACCCCGCGTCGCCAGGCACCATGTCGCGCCTGCCGAGCACGGCGCCGCAGTGGGACGACGACGGTGCGGGCGCCGGTGACCCGGGCGAGGCAGCGCTGCCCAGCGAGCCGGACTGGCTGGCGGGCCTGCCGCACGAGTCGGAGGCGCCGCGCGCCGGGGGCGCTTACTCCCACCTCGACCCGGAGGCGCTGCTGGACGGCCTCAACCCGCAACAGCGGGCCGCCGTCGTGCACGAGGGCGGGCAGCTCCTCATCGTCGCGGGCGCGGGCTCGGGCAAGACGCGCGTGCTGACGCACCGCATCGCCTACCTGCTCGCCACCGGCAGGGCGCGGGCGGGGGAGGTCCTCGCGATCACGTTCACCAACAAGGCGGCGGCCGAGATGCGGGAGCGCGTCGCGGGCCTGGTCGGCCCGGCAGCGGGCCGTATGTGGGTCTCCACGTTCCACTCGGCCTGCGTGCGGATCCTGCGCCGCGAAGCGACGACGCTCGGCCTGCGGTCGAGCTTCAGCATCTACGACGCCGCCGACAGCCAGCGACTCATCACGCTGGTGACGCGCGAGCTCAACCTCGACCCCAAGAAGTATCCGGCGCGTGGGCTGTCAAACAAGATCAGCGACCTGAAGAACGAGCTGATCGACCCGGAGACCTACGCGCGGCAGACCGGGGCGAACGCCACAGAGGAGGCGCTCGCGGCCGCAGCGGCGGCGGAGTCGGGTGCCATTCGCCGGCCGTGGGGTGGCCAGTCGGCGGAGGAGCGCAACACGACGGCGCCCAAGTTCGACCAGGTGCTGGCCGACGTCTACACGCGCTACCAGGCGCGCCTCACACAGGCGAACGCGCTGGACTTCGACGACATCATCATGACCACCGTGAACCTGCTCCAGGCGTTCCCGAACGTCGCTGAGCACTACCGCCGCCGGTTCCGGCACGTCATGGTCGACGAGTACCAGGACACGAACCACGCGCAGTACACGCTGGTCCGCGAGCTGGCGGGGGTGGGCACCGACGGGTCCGCCGACTCGACCGACGGAGGGCTGGACCCGGCCGAGCTCACCGTCGTGGGCGACTCCGACCAGTCCATCTACGCGTTCCGCGGCGCCACGATCCGCAACATCCTGGAGTTCGAGAAGGACTACCCGGCCGCGACCACGATCCTGCTGGAGCAGAACTACCGCTCCACGCAGAACATCCTGAGCGCGGCCAACGCGGTGATCTCCCGCAACGCCGGCCGCACGCCCAAGCGCCTGTGGACCGACTCGGGCGCCGGGGCCAAGATCGTGGGCTACGTGGCCGACGACGAGCACCAGGAAGCGCGGTTCGTCGCCGACGAGATCGACAAGCTCGGCGACTCCGACGGCGTGCGGCCGGGCGACGTCGCGATCTTCTACCGCACCAACGCGCAGTCGCGCGCGCTCGAGGAGGTGCTGGTCCGCGTCGGCCTCCCGTACAAGGTGGTGGGCGGCACGCGGTTCTACGAGCGCCGCGAGGTGAAGGACGCCGTCGCCTACCTGCGTGCACTGGCCAACGAGGACGACGACGTGAACCTGCGCCGCATCCTCAACGTGCCCAAGCGTGGGCTCGGCGACCGCGCGGAGTCGTTGGTCGCGTCGTTCGCCGACCGGGAGCGCATCTCGTTCGGCGCCGCCCTTGAACGCGCCGACGAGATCCCCGGCATGACCAACCGGTCCCTCAAGCCGCTGCTCGTCTTCCGCGACATGATGCGGGAGCTGCGCGCCCTGGTTGACCAGGGCGCCCCGCCGGCGGAGGTCCTTGGCGCGGTGCTCGACCGCACCGGCTACCTCGCGGAGCTGCGCGCGAGCGAGGACCCGCAGGACGAGGGCCGCGTGGAGAACCTGGCGGAGCTGCACGCCGTGGCCGTCGACTTCGGGGAGACCGATCCCGAGGGCTCGCTGGCCGACTTCCTGGAGCGGGTCTCGCTGGTCGCCGACAGCGACCAGATCCCCGACGAGGACGTGGCGGACGGCGCGGCGGAGGAGGCACCCAAGAAGGACCAGGGCGTCATCACCCTCATGACCCTGCACACGGCCAAGGGCCTGGAGTTCCCCGTCGTGTTCCTCACGGGCATGGAGGACGGCACCTTCCCGCACATGCGCTCGCTGCACGACGACTCGGAGCTCGCCGAGGAGCGCCGGCTCGCCTATGTGGGCATCACCCGGGCGCGCGAGCGCCTGTACATCACGCGGTCCTCGGTGCGGGCAGCGTTCGGCATGGCCAACGAGTTCCCGGAGAGCCGGTTCCTGCAGGAGATCCCCGAGGAACTGTGGGACTGGCGCCGCCGGGAGTCGTCCACCGCTGCGATCCGTAACGGACGAGGTGGCTGGAGCGGCGGGTACGGCTCGGGCGGCTACGGCTCGGGCGGGCGCGGCGCGGGTACGGGCTCCACGTGGTCCGCCGGCCGGTCCGGGACCTCGCGCAGCGGCGCGGCCGCGTCGTCGTCGGGCGGCGGGCAGAGCAAGCCGTTCGCGCCGGAGAAGAAGGCGGGCGCGAAGGGCGGGTTCGGTGGGATCAACGTCCAGAAGGACATCCCGAGCCTGGAGATCGGCGACCGCGTCACGCACGACTCGTACGGGCTCGGCACGGTGGTGGACGTCGAGGCGAACGCGGTGGTCAAGATCGACTTCGGCAGCAACGGGACCAAGCGCATCGCGCTGAAGTACACGGCGGTCACCAAGCTCTGACGGTGCGCGCACCGTCAGAGCCGGCTCGGACGTGTCCCTCCAGCGGTGGCGTCAGGCCAGGGTGCGCCGCGCCCAGGTGCGGAAGTCCGTGGTGGGAAGCCCGAGGGCCCGGACGTCCTCGGGCCGGGCGGGCGTTCCGTTCGCGTTGATCCGCTCGACGCCGTTGACCATGGCGGGCAGCATGCCGCGCTCGACGGCTTCCAGCGGGCTGAGCACCGGCGCGCTGATCGTGCGTCCGGTGACCTCGCTGAGGATCGCGGCGGTCTCGGTCATCGTCAGCATCTCGCCGGCGAGCTCGACATCCATGCCGTCGAGCCTGCCGGGCTCCGTGAACGCGATCGCCGCGGCCTCCCCGATGTCGTCGACGGCGATCCAGGGGATCCGGGTGTCCGCCGCGAACCCGGTGATGATCGTGCCGCTGGACCAGTCGCCGAACAGGTAGGACCAGCCCGTCAGGTTCTCCATGAACGTCGCAGGCTTGAGCACGGTCCAGCGCTCGAAGCCGCCGGTCCGCACCGCCTCGTCGATCGCGGCCTTGCTCTCCCAGTAGTGCTGGTCCCAGCGCCCCTCGGCCCAGCCGGGCTGGGTGCGGTGGAACTCGCCGGCGCCGGAGACACTGCTGTGCACGACCTGCGCGACCCCCGCCTTGCGGGCGGCCTCGACGACGTTGCGACCCCGGATCACCTCCGCATCGCCCGCCAGGTCGGTGACGTCGGGGTACGGGATCGAGAACACGCCGTCCGCGCCCTCGGCCGCAGCGAACAGCGACGCGGCGTCGTCCAGCTCGCCGATCACCAGCTCGGCTCCGCGTTCCTTCAGGGCCTGCGCCTTGTCGGAGCTCGTGTCGCGGACCAGGGCGCGGACCGCGACCCCACGGTCGAGCAAGGCCCGGGCAGTGGCCCCGCCCTGGTTGCCCGTCGCTCCGATGACCAGAACCGTCATGCTGCCTCCTGAATTAAATGGGGTGGTACCCCGTTTGCTGGTTCGGCTAACATATGGGGGACCACCCCACTTTGGCAACGGCGGATCATGAGAGCTGACGCACAACGCAACTACTCCCGGATCGTGAGCGCGGCCTCCGCGGCGATCGCGCGGGACGGCGCCGACGCGTCGCTCGAGGCGATCGCGCGTTCGGCGGGCGTCGGCTCGGCCACGCTGCACCGGCACTTCCCGTCGCGCTGGTCGCTGCTGGAGGCGGTCTTCCGGGACCGCATCGAGGGCCTGTGCGTCCGCGCCGAGGAGCTGCGGACCGCGCCGGACGCCCTCGAGGCGCTCAGTACCTGGCTCCGGGAGGTGGCCGTCTACTCGACGACGACCCGCGGTCTGGCGGCGTCGATCCTGAACGCACCGGCGGAGGAGAGCGACTCCTGCAGCACGACACTGATCTCGGCGGGAGACCCGCTGCGCCGTCGGGCGGTCGACGAGGGCTCTGTGCGCCCGGACGTCGCGATGGCTGACCTGATGACCCTCGTCAACGCGATCTCGCTCGCGGCGCAGGAGGCGGGCGCGGCTGAGGCGGAACGGCTGGTCACACTGGCCCTGGAGGGTGTCCGGCCGCGCGGTGGGTGACGCCCCGGCTCGGCCGCCGGGCTCCACATCCGTGCGGCGATCGTGCGCCGCCATGAGCCGGCTTGGCGCATACGTCCTGCTTTAGGACACTATGTGTCGCCATGAGGATCCTGGTCTCCGCCGGTCGACTGTTCGTCGCGCACTGGCCCGCGCTGTTGACGCTCGGCCTGCTCGGCGTCGCCGTGCGGAACGGCGCCATGTGGGGCGCCGTCGAGCTGAGCCAGTGGAACTCGTTCGTGGCACAGCTGCTGCTGATCGTGAGCCCGCTCGGCTACCTCATGCCGGTCGTCGGGATGCTGTGGGTCTGCCGGCAGTCCCTGCCACACCTGAGCCCGGACCCGGGACCCGACCGGGACAGGAACGGTCAGATCCCCGGCATGCTTTCCGGTACGACTCGCGCCCCGATGATGCCGTCCGAGGGGCGCGAGCGGCGCCTGATCGACGTCGCCCTGTCCGTCCTGGTGCCGTTCCTCGTGATCTATGAGGTCGAGGGTCTGATGGACGCCGACCGGGACCGGTTCATCAACGAGGCAGCCGCGGACGAGGCGTTCAACGACATGTTCTCCGCGCAAGGTGTCGACTTCGTCTCCCGGCTCGGCCTCTGGAACGGCTGGACGCTCGTCGCCATCGTGGCCGGCGCGTTCGTGCTGCGCTGGCTGCTCGGCCGGCTGGAGGGCAGGTTCCAGTTCCTCGGTATCGCCGTGCTCGGTGGCTGCCTCGAGGTCTACTGGACCAGCCAGGTCGCCGGCCAGGTCGAGGCCATCGAGCTGGGCCTGTGGGACGAGGCGACGAACCTGCAGCTCGTGGCGGCTGCCGTCGGGACCGTCGACGTCGCGCAGGAGGCCGTGGGGGAGACGGGCAACACCACCGTCACGTTCGTGGCCGACGGGATCGTGACAGTCTTCGAGTCGCTCGACATCGTCCTCGTCGCGCCGCTGGCGTGGCTCGCCCTCGGCGCCGTCGTCCTCGGGCACAAGCTGATGGAACCGCCGTCCACCGAGCACCGCTGGCTCGACCGCATGACCTGGCTGCCGGGCGGGCTGCGCTCGCTCCTGGAGTCGCTCACGGAGGACCTGCGCGCCCGCTTCTCCGCCCTGTGGAACGGTCTGAAGCTGATCGTGCACGGCGGCCTCGGCCCCATGCTCGTCTTCTGCCTGGGCTACCTCGTCATCATGCGGGTGCCGCAAGGCGTCGGCTGGCTCGTCCGTGCGGTGACCGGTCCCGTCGAGAGCAACACGTGGCTCGCTTTCAGCCCCATGGAATCGGCCGCCGGGCTCGCGCTCGCGCTGGCGCTCGCCGCGGCCCTGATCGCCGCCAGCGTCGGGGCCCTGGTCGAGCGTGGCATGGTGGTCCGAGATGACGGCGACGCCGGTACCGGCCTGGCTACGGCAGCTCGAACGTCACGTACTCGGGACCTCCGAATCCCAGCCGCACCTGCGTGATCTCCGCGCCGGGATCGGCCAGCACGAACGACGTGACCTCCCACTCCGGCTGCTCGCTGACGAAGCCCTCCGCCTCCGGCGTCGAGCAGCGGTTGGAACTGCCCAGCACGTCCGTGGTCGAGTCCCCGTACCGCGTTCCGTCCTCCGCCACGAGGGTGATCTGACACAGCGAGAGGTCGGTCTGGAGCTCGGCCGCGAACTGCACCCGCACCTCGTACGCGACGGAGCCCTCAGGGATCGGTACCGGGTCGCCGTAGCTGGGCGCCGGCAGCTCGGTGACCTGCTCGACGCTCGTCACCGTCGCATCGATCTCCCGGAGCACCGTGGTCTGCGCCCGCTCCGGCACGTCGAGCCCGAAGGCGTCGTAGTACTCGCCCGCCAGGTGCGCGGGCTCGCCCAGGGCCACCCGGTCCACCTCGAGGTGCAGGCCCACCGGCCACCAGAACGCCCATACCCGGAACGAAGATGCCCCCGCGGCCGCCACGATCGCGATCGGCAGCAGCACCAGCCAGACGGCGTTGCGCCGCCCCCAGCTCCTGCGCGGGCGCGGTGCCGGGGCGTTCGGCGGGATCATGCCGGGCAGCATGCCGGGGCGCAGGCTGGGTGCCGCGCCCGGGGGTGTCCCCTGACCAGGGCCCGGCGCCGCCGGGGTCACCAGAGTCGTCATCCTTCGCTACCTCCTGCGCTCGCCGGGGCGTAACCCGGCGCCTCGGGCGTCACGGCTTCTTCCGCCTCCCACAGCGTGTCGACCTCGCTCGGTGTGATGCCGAGGTCGATGACGGCGACGGCGTCGCGTCGCTGGCCCGCGTGGTCCTCGCTCTGGCCGCCCCGGGCGAGCCGGACCGTCGCCCCCGCCAGCGCGTCGCGCGGCACGTCGAAGCAGTACGTGGTGCGCCAGGCATAACCTGGCTGAGCGCTGGCCGAGGTGGAGCACCCGGCCAGGTTGGTCGGCCAGAACCGGCGACCCTGCCGGTCGGTGACCTCGGCACCGCCGAAGCTCGTCTGGCCCTGCACGGCGCGCCAGGTCGCGTCGACCACGACGAAGGTCCCGCCCGCGGCGGCGGTCTCGGAGAGCCCCGTCAGGGTATCGGCGACCCGCACCTCGGTGACCGTGAGCTCCGCGTACGTGAGGTCGAGCGTCTCGCCGACCTCTCCCTCGACGATGAAGGGCGCCTCCACGCCCGCGTCCTGCGGCAGATAGGTCACGAGCGCGCAGCCCGCCGTCACGGCGCCGACGACGAGCGCGGTGCCCTTCCAGGTGATCCGCCGCCGCCCGTGCCTCACTGCGCACCCGCCTCGGCGTCGGGTGCCGGCTTCGCCGGCTCGACCGGGATCTGCCCCGCGAAGGCGACCTCGTCCAGAAGAAGCCAGTACTCGTTGTCCAGGCTCCCCGCGCTCTCCTCGATCCACTCGAGCGCCATGATCCGGAGCGGAATCTCGTCGCCGGAGAACGTGCCGCTCTGCTCCCAGATCAGCGCGACCCGATAGGTCAGGCCGGGGTTGAGGATGCCGATGCTGGTGCCGTCCTCGATGTTGACGACGGACGCGGAGGGTAGCTCGGCCTCGTCGGGGGACGGGCTCGCGGAGGGGTTCGCGCCGTCCGGTGCTTCCCCGGTCCCGGGGGCGGCCTCGGTGACCGCGCCGTCCTCCCCGAGTGGTGCCGCAGGGATGATGCCGACGTTCTCCGGGGCCGGGATCGCCTCGCCGATCTTGCTGCTGTACTCGGGCACCTCGCCGGTGTTGGTGACGTTCGCGACGACCGCGAGCATGTGGTTGCCCGGCTCCGGCACGAGGTAGCCGAGCTCGTCCGCCGTTGCGGCCTTCTCGATGATCACCTCGAACGGACCGACCTCGACCGGCGTGCCCGCGGCGAGCGGTTCGGCCTGGGCCTCGACCTTGTTCCACGCCCCGAACGGGGAGATGCCGAGGAGCGCGGCGACCGCACCGGCCACGACGCGCTGCGTCGTCGACATATCGTCGGCGACGGTCGAGACCACGCGCCGGGCGAGCCGGAACGCGATGTCGGGACCGTCATTACGGGCATGCTTCATGGCGCATGATCGTAGCGGTGCATTACGGACCATCTGGGCGAAAGTCCATGGGTGATGAGCTGTCGTGCTGCCTTGAGGAAGGGCGACGCCCACCCAACGATCGTGCCCGGAAACCATGTGGTCTCCGGGCACGATCGCTGGGGGGCGCGGTGTCAGCGCACGCCGAACGCCCGTGTCAGCGTCTGCGACACGCTGTTCCCGTCGCTGTCCTCGACCGCCGTCCGCAGGCTCACGAACTCGGCGTTCCTCGGCGCCGCCAGCCTGGCCGACCAGGAGCCGTGGTCTCGCGTGAGGTCGAGCCGGTGCCAGGTGGCCCCGTCGTCGTACGACACCTCGACCGTGGGCCGGCCCACGCGGGCCTCGATCCCCGGCAGGTGCGACGGGATCACCGTCAGCCGGGCGTTGCGCACGGCGCGTCCCGCCGTGTCGGTGTCCACCCCGTAGTCGAGCTGGACCAGTGGCAGGGGCTCGACGGCATCGGGCCTGCTGGCCGCGGACGTGAAGTCCCACTCGGTGTGCGTGTGCGTCGAGTAGGGCCCCGCCCAGTCCGCGCGGTCGTTGTCGACGACCACCCGGTACGGCAGCCGCTCGGCGGGCAGGCCGCCGCCCACCGGCAGGAACTCGGCGTTGCCCCACAGGAGTTCGGTGTCGCCCTGGTAGAGCGTCGCCCGGTTGCGGACCTCGAAGTTCCCGCCGCCGGTCGTGCCCACGTGCCCGCTGCCGGAGTCGCCCCAGCCCGGCACCGGGACGTACATCTGGTCCAGGTAGCGGATCGGCTGGGAGTCCAGCGGCCCCATGCGCGGCCGCAGGATCGGCCCGAACCACGTCACGTCGCTGGTCGTGCGAGCTCCGTACCGCAGCACCTCGATGGACGACTGCCCCATCTCGCCCGAGATGTGGGCGCTCTGCGTCCACGGGACACCGGCCGTCACCCAGTCGGTCCGCTCGCCCTGCGCGGGCGCCGCGAGCTGGTTGCCCGCCGTCCACCCGTGCCAGACGTCGAACCGTGCCTCCATGGCGGGACCCTGCCGGTAGTTGCGGAACGACGTCTCCACCCGGGCGAGGTCGCGCCTCGTCGAGGTCCACGTGGGCCGGGCCGGGACGGCACCCGTCCAGTGGTGCACGACGTCGTACACGTACTCGGTCGTCGGGTGCGCCGTGACCGTGACCTCGGGGCGGCGGCGGTCCAGCGACCGGAGCAGCTCGGCGCCCTGGCCGGACGTGAGCGTGGCGACCGTGAGCGGGGCCGGCTCACCGGGCACCCACGGGGACTCGTCCCACGGCGCCAGCCGCCCGACGCCGTCGTGGACCACGAGCAGGAGGCGCGCCCCGGCGTCGGCGGCGGCCTGCGCCAGCGTCGCGATCTCGTCGGTGTCGGCGGCGTGCACGACGACTGCCGTGCCTTTCAGGTTCTTACCCGAGCCCGGCCGCGCCAGGTCGTACGGGCCCTCGGCCTGCACCACCCGCAGGGTGCGGGTGCCGGCCGGCAGCGGCGTGGCCCCGCGCTTGACCCGCAGGTCGCCGAGCCCGTCGCGGCCCTCCACGACCGTCAGCGCCGGCTGCTCCAGGCGGAACTGCGCCCCGAACTCGAACAGGCCGTCGGTGACCTTCTTTCCGGTGGGCAGCGCCCACAGGCTGTCGTACTCACCCGCCGGGAACATGGAGCTGGCCGTGTACCCGCCGTTCGGGAACTGCCGGATCACGTCGAGGCGCATCGCCGCAGGGTCGGAGTCCTGCGGCACCTCCGCCCGCACCTGGACCGCCTTGCGGGCGTCGAGCACGACGGCCCGGTCCTGGCTCAGGTCCACGTCCACGAAGCTCAGGAGCGCGGTGCCGAGCGAGCCCGACCCGTTCGCGCCCTCGACGTCGACCGACAGCCAGCCGCTGTAGCTGTCCACGGGCAGCCGCAGCACGGCGGTGCCGTTCTCGTCGAGGTCCGCCCCGGCGAAGATGGCGTCCGACGTGACGAGCAGCTTGCCGGCCGCCGGGCGGCCGTCGTCGTCCTTCACGGTGACGGTCAGCTCCTGACGTTGCCCCTCCCGGGTCGCGCCCGTCAGGGTCCGGGCCCGCACGGTCCCGGCGTCGTCCGTCGCGACGATGGTGGCGCTCAGCTCCACGTCCGCGGGCAGCAGCGACAGGTCGGCCGTGAGCGTCGCCGACGCGGTGCCGTGCGCGGGCACCGTGACCGAGCCCGACGACAGCGCGAGGAAGCCCGCCGGGACCGTGCCGTCGACCGCGAGGTGCAGGTCGACCGGCGCGTCGCCCAGGTTCGTGTACGTGATCGGCTTCGACAGCTCGCCCGGGCCGGACCCGAAGGTGTGGGAGCCGAACCCGGCGCTCGCGGTGCCGAAGACCTCCGCGGTCACGGCCGCCGACGCGTCGACCCGGCCGCTGCCGGCCTCTAAGGCCGTGTAGGCGGGCGTGGGCACGGCGGTGCTGACGATCGCCTCCTTGATCTGCGCCGCCGTCCAGTCCGGGTGGGCCGCCGCGACGAGCGCGGCGGTGCCCGCGACGTGCGGGGTCGCCATCGAGGTGCCGCTCATGGTCGTGTACATGCCGGAGCCGCGCACGAGCTGCGAGCGGGCCGCGAGGACGTCGACGCCGGGGGCGGTGACCTCTGGCTTGATCCCGCCGTCGATCGCGGGGCCCGTGCTGGAGAACTCGGCGAGCGTGTCGGTCGCGTCCACCGCGCCCACGGTGAGGGCCGAGTCCGCGAGGGCCGGGGTGCTGATGGTGCGCGGGCCGCCGTTGCCCGCTGCGGTCACGAACAACGCTCCGGTCTCGGCGGTGAGCTCGTCCAGGGCCTGCGCCATCGGGTCGTCCGCCCCGGCGGGCTCGCCGCCGAGGCTCATGCTGACCACGCGGGCGTCCTGGTCGCGGGCGGCCCACTCCATGCCCGCGATGATCCAGGACTCCAGACCCTGGCCGTTGCTGTCCAGCACCTTGCCGACGTGCAGCCGGGCACCTGGGGCGACTCCCCGCTCGAGCCCGTCGGACGCCGCACCGGTGCCCGCGATCGTCGAGGCGACGTGCGTGCCGTGCCCGATGTAGTCCTCGACGTAGTCCTCGGTGGGCACGAACGAGGCCGACGCCGTGACCTGGTCGGCCAGGTCGGGGTGCGTGGGGTCGATGCCCGTGTCGAGCACGGCGACGTCCACGCCCGCGCCGGTGTTGCCGTCGGCCCACACGTCGGGCGCGCCGATCTGGGCGGTCGACTCGGCGAGGTCGGCGGTGACGGGGCCGTCGAGCCAGACCTTCTCGATGCCGCCGGCGAACGCGGGGGTATCGGCGCCGCGGCGGGCGGTGCCGGAGGCCGCGCCGTCGGTCAGGGCGGTCCAGAACGTGGCCGCATCGGAGCGGTCCTGCTCGACGGCGGCGCCGTCCACGCTCGGCAGCGTGCGGACGACGTCGGACCCGTCGAGCGGCGTGGTGCCGCGCGACCGGGCCGCGGCGTCCGTGTAGCGGACGATCAGCGGCAGCGTGTCCGCGCTCGCGTCGTCGTAGCCGTTCGTGAGGAGCTGCGTCACGTTGAACAGCCGGTCGTCGAGGGTGCCCGCGGTGACGTAGGGGAGCGCGGCGTCCGGGTAGACGTACGTGCTGCCCTCGCGCTCGGTGCGGTGGTAGGTCGACGTCGCGCCGCCGGGGCCCTCGACGTCGGTGACGGTCGTGCCGTCCGCCGCCGTCGTGACGGTGACCGTGTCACCGGTGATCAGGGTGACGCTGCGCGAGCCCGGCGCCGACGACGGGAGCGCGGCGGGTGAGCCGCCCGGCGGGACGGGGCTGCCGGGGCCGGCCGGAGCCGCGGCGGACGTCGACGCGGCTCCGACCGCCAGAGCCGCTGCGACGCCGACGGCGACCAGCCCTCTGGCACGGGTGAGGAAGGTGGACACAGAAGTCCCTTTCGAGAGGTGTTGCTCCTTTCCTACCCATCGGAAACCGTGTGCTGGGTTTCGCCCGTGTAACGGCGACGCCGTTTCGTGGCCGACTCCGGTCAGGTGGCACCGTTCGGCCAGTTTCCTGCCGTCGCCCACCCGTCGCGGCGGTCGACGACGGGCGTCACGCCGCCTTGCTCTCACCCTCCGCGAGGCGACGGACCCGCTCGACGTCGGCTCCGGCCTCGGACAGGATGCTCCGGGCCGGGGACTCCGCACGGGTCAGGCCGAGCAGGAGGTGCCCGCCGTGGATCTCCTTGGAGCCCAGGCGGATCGCCTCGCGGAGCGCGAGCTCCAGCGACTTCTTCGCGTCCGCGGTGAACGGGACGTGCTTGCGGCGCCCGCGCAGGATGCGGCCCGCGCGGGTCAGCGCGCCCGCGCCGAAGGTCTCCTCGGTGCGCCGCGTCACCTCGTCGAGGTCGATGCCGACGGCGGCCAGTGCGGCCGGGTCGAGGGCGTCGCCCGCCTCGATGTTCGTGCGCGCGCGGGTGACGAGCTCCGTCACGTCGATACCGCCGTCGGTCAGCGCGGTGCGGGCGGGTCCGTCGCGCTCGGCGAGGGCGACGAGCAGGTGGCGGCTGTCGATCTGGTCGCTGTGCGCGGCACGGGCGACGAGCTGGGCGTCGACGACGGCGGAGCGGGCGTCCTTCGTGAACCTCTCGAACATCAGATCCTCCTGTTGTGCTTCTTGTGGACTGCCTGGCGGGAGACGCCGAGCGCACCGGCGATGTCCTGCCACGACCAGCCGAGCCGCCGCGCACGCTCCACCTGGAGCGCCTCGAGACGGTCGGCCAGCTCGCGCAGGGCCCGGACGGCGCGCAGCCCGTCCGCGGGGTCGTCCCCGGCGGCGGACGCGACAAGTGCTTGCTGGCTCATGTGTCAACTATGGTTGACAAGATCCCTGGGTGTCAACCCAGGTTGACGATCCGCCGGGTAGCCTCGACGCGCCGATGCCAGGGGGCGTCGGGCGTCCGCCCGCCGGGCGCACCACGACAAGGGAGTCGTCATGCACAGCACTCGTTTCCTGGGCCGCGGGATCGCCGCGCTCACCGCGCTCGGCGCGGTCGTCGCAGGCCCGGCCTACGCGGCGCTGACCAGCGGCACCGACCAGGTCAAGGGCCCCGAGACCACCAGCACGTCCACGTTCGACGGCGCCACGACCGGGCGACCCGGCAGGGACTGCGCGGTGCCGGCGGGCACGAGCCAGGTCGACGTCGAGCTGGACGGTGTCGCCTATCCCGTCCGGGTGCACGTGCCCGACGTCGACCCGGAGGCCGACCGCAGCACCGGCGTCCGGCCGCTGGTGCTCAACCTGCACCCCAGCAACGGCAACGCGGAGTCGATCTCCGCGTACAACGACCTCGACCTGACCGCCGACGCGGAAGGGTTCGTCACGGTGGCGCCCAACGGCGCCATCCCGGTCGCCGACCCGAACCCCGGCCAGGTCTGGTTCTGGAACGTGCCCGGCGTGCCGACGACGGCCGGCGCGTACCCGCCGCCCGGCACGCGCGACGACGTCGAGTTCCTCACCGCCGTGATCGACGAGCTGGTGAGCCTCGGCTGCGCCGACCCGCGCCGGGTCTACGTGACGGGGCACTCCGGCGGCGCCCGGATGGCGTCGGCGTACGCGTGCGCCCGCCCGGACAAGGTCGCGGCCATCGCGCCGGTCGCGGGACTGCGCGCGGGCCGGCCCTCGCCCGACGACCCGGCTGCGGTCGAGCTCCAGTCGTGCGCCCCCGCGCGCGGCGTGCCGGTCATCACCTTCCACGGCGACGCGGACACCGTGAACCCCTACCAGGGCAACGCCGACAAGCGCTGGGGCTACACGACCCAGCTCGCCGTGCAGTCGTGGGCCCGGATGAACGGTTGCACGACCGGGCCGAGGGTCGAACCGGTCACGGAGCACGTCACCAGGGAGACGTACACCACATGCCGCGGACGGGCCGACGTCGTGTTCTACAAGGTCGCCGGCGGCACGCACAGCTGGCCCGGGGGCAACGACAGCAGCGCCACACAGGAAGTGTCTGCAACCGAGCTCATCTGGGAGTTCTTCACCCACTACCGCAGGTGACCGGACCGCGCTCGTCGCCCGTGCTGCCGAGCCGCGCCTCCACCTCCTGCCGGCCCCGGAATAACGCCGCTTCGTTCGGAAGCACGGACGATCCAGGGCTACGCTGTACCGGGATGTCTTGACGTCGAGACATCGCTTCAGCCGGGCTCCGGGCGACAACGACGTCCGAGGGCCGCATCCCGATGGAAGGACGCAGCAGGGTGGACCTGTTCGAATACCAGGCGCGCGACATCTTCGAGAAGCACGGCGTGCCCGTGCTTGGTGGGGTTGTCGCGACGACCCCCGAAGAGGCTCGCGAAGGCGCCGAGAAGCTGGGCGGCGGAACTGTCGTCGTGAAGGCCCAGGTCAAGACCGGTGGTCGTGGCAAGGCGGGCGGCGTCAAGCTGGCCCACTCGCCCGAAGAGACCGCCGAGAAGGCCGGCGAGATCCTCGGCATGGACATCAAGGGTCACATCGTGCACCGCGTGATGGTGGCGCAGGGCGCCAAGATCGCCGAGGAGTTCTACTTCTCCGTGCTCCTGGACCGGTCGAACCGTAACTACCTCGCCATGTGCTCCGTCGAGGGCGGTATGGAGATCGAGCAGCTGGCCGTCGAGCGCCCTGAGGCGCTGGCCCGCATCGCCGTCGACCCGGCCGTCGGCATCGACGAGGCCAAGGCCGCTGAGATCGTGGACGCCGCAGGCTTCGCCGACGACATCAAGGGCAAGGTCGCCGAGGTCATCCGCGGCCTCTGGACCGTGTTCAAGGCAGAGGACGCCACGCTGGTCGAGGTGAACCCCCTGGTCAAGACCGAGGACGGCGAGATCGTCGCCCTCGACGGCAAGGTGACGCTCGACGAGAACGCCGGCTTCCGCCACGCGGACCACGCGGCGCTCGAGGACTCGGCTGCTGCCGACCCGCTCGAGGCGAAGGCCAAGGAGAACGACCTCAACTACGTCAAGCTCGACGGCGAGGTCGGCATCATCGGCAACGGCGCCGGGCTGGTCATGTCGACGCTGGACGTCGTCGCGTACGCCGGTGAGAAGCACGGCGGCGTCAAGCCCGCCAACTTCCTCGACATCGGCGGCGGCGCGAACGCCAAGGTCATGGCGAACGGTCTCGACGTCATCCTCGGGGACGAGCAGGTCAAGGCAGTGTTCGTGAACGTCTTCGGCGGCATCACCGCCTGCGACGAGGTTGCGAACGGCATCGTCGGCGCGCTCGACCTGCTGGGCGACGCCGCGACGAAGCCGCTGGTCGTCCGCCTCGACGGCAACAACGTCGAGCTGGGCCGTCAGATCCTCGCCGAGCGCAACCACCCGCTCGTCACCCTTGCCGACACCATGGACGGCGGCGCCGACCTCGCTGCCGCCAAGGCCGCGGCCGCCGCCTGATCGCCCGCTGAAGACTTCGAAAGCAGAGATTAGAAGACAATGTCGATCTACCTGAACAAGGACTCGAAGATCATCGTCCAGGGCATCACGGGCGGCATGGGTGCCAAGCACACCGCCCTCATGCTCGACTCCGGTGCGACGATCGTCGGCGGCGTGAACGCTCGCAAGGCCGGCACCACGGTGCAGCACAAGGACCACGCCGGCAACGACGTGACCCTGCCCGTCTTCGGCACCGTCAAGGAGGCCATGGCCGAGACCGGTGCGGACGTCTCCGTCGTCTTCGTGCCGCCGGCCTTCACCAAGGACGCCGCCATCGAGGCCATCGACGCCGGCATCGGCCTGCTCGTAGTCATCACCGAGGGTGTGCCCGTGCAGGACACCGCAGAGGTGTGGGCCTACCTGCAGGGCAAGGAGACCCGGATGATCGGGCCGAACTGCCCCGGCATCATCACGCCCGGCGAGTCGCTGGCCGGCATCACGCCGCACACCATCACGGGCAAGGGCCCGATCGGTCTCGTGTCGAAGTCGGGCACGCTGACCTACCAGATGATGTACGAGCTGAAGGACCTCGGCTTCTCGACCGCCATCGGCATCGGCGGCGACCCGATCGTCGGCACCACGCACATCGACGCGCTCGAGGCCTTCGAGAACGACCCGGAGACCAAGGCGATCGTGATGATCGGCGAGATCGGCGGCGACGCCGAGGAGCGTGCAGCCGAGTACATCAAGGCACACGTCACCAAGCCGGTCGTCGGCTACGTCGCGGGCTTCACCGCCCCCGAGGGCAAGACGATGGGCCACGCCGGCGCGATCGTGTCCGGCTCGGCCGGCACCGCCGCCGCGAAGAAGGAGGCCCTCGAGGCCGTCGGCGTCAAGGTCGGCAAGACGCCTACCGAGACCGCTGACCTCATGCGCGAGGTCCTGCAGTCGCTCTGACCCTCCCGTTCCCGCGACGTAGAACCCTCGCGAGACAGCACTGAGGCGAAGTAGAACTGTGGCGAGGTAGGACCCCGGCAAGCGCTGGGTCCTACCTCGCCACAGTTCTATCTCGCTGGGGTTCTGCCTCGCGAGGGTTCTGCTTCGCGGGCGGAGTTCGCAAAATGGGCTTTTCTACACCAGGAACGCACGTGAACTCCATGCTTCGCTGTGATTTTTCCCGAAGTTCACCCGGGCCACGCCGAGCCGCGTCCGCCGTGTGACAGCCCCGCCCGGGTGAAGATTGCGTGGTGAGCGCACCACCCCGACCCAGCTCGGCCACCCGCACCCCCGGCGCCCGGACGAGCCGACCGGCCAGCAGGCCGACCGCCCGGCGCAGCCGGCTGGTCGAGGATCCGACCCCGGCGGAGCACGAACCGCCGACGGTCTCCCACGTCGTGGCCGGTGTCCTCGCGGCCGGTCAGGCGCTCATGCTGTCGCTCGCCGTGGTGGTCCTCCCGGCGGTCGTCGCCTACCTCGTCGGCACTGCGGCGATGTCCACGGCCGCCGGCACCCCCGGCGACGGCGCGGAGGTCCGCTCGGCCGTCGACGTCGCGATGGGCATCTGGCTGCTGGGCCACGGTGTCCCGCTCACCGCCGACACCGTCACCGTCTCCCTCGCGCCGCTCGGCGTCACGGGCCTGGCGCTGTTCCTCACCTACGTCTCGGCCAAGCGCTTCGCCACCACGTCGGTGGCCGCATGGGCCGCCGGCACCGTCACCTACGCCCTCTGCGCGACGGCGGTGGCCGCCATCGCAGGGAGCGCACCCGGCTGGACGCTCGTGACAGCGCCCCTGGCCGGCTTGTCCGTGGGCGGCCTCGGCATGGCGCTCGGCATCCTGGCGCGCCCTGACGCCCCGGCGGCCACCGAGTTCGGTGAGCGGGTGGAGGCGCTGGCCCGCCAGGTCACCGGCGTCGACCTGGTGCCTGCGACGCTGCGGCTCGGACTGCGGGGCGGAACGCTGGCCGTCGCGCTGCTCCTCGGCGGTGCGGCGATCCTGGTGGCGGCGTGGGCGCTGGCAGGGCGTGCCACGTCGTCGGACATCATCACCGCCCTCGAGCCTGGCTGGACCGGCGGGATCGTGTTCGCCGTCGCGCAGCTGGCCTTGCTGCCCAACCTGGTGCTGTGGGCGATCGCCTGGCTCGCTGGGCCGGGTTTCGCCATCGGCGAGGGGACCAGCTTCACGCCGTTCGGCACGATCTCCGGACCGCTGCCCGCCATCCCGCTCCTCGGTGCGCTGCCGGGGGAGGACTGGGCCAACCCGATCAGCGCCTGGGTACCCGTGCTCGTGGTCCTGTGCGGGGTGGCGGCGGGCCTGTTCGTCTGGCGCCGGCTGGAGCCGTCGCTGGTTCGCTGGTCCGACGTCGGGTGGGTGCTCTGCGGGATAGTCCTCACCCCGGCCGTCGTCATGCTCCTCGGGCAGTGGCTGGCGGCGGGTGCGGGTGGTCCGGGCCGACTGGCAGACGTCGGCGCGAACGCGCTGCTGACCGCCGGCCTCGTGGCCGCGGAGGTCGGCGGGGGAGCCGCCGCGGTGCTGCTCGGCGCCAAGCTGGACGCCGTCGGCCTGGCCGCGCGTGTGCGGGACCGGGCCGAGGAGGTCGGGAGGGGCCCGGAGGGGCCCGAGTCCGATGGATCGCAGCCCTACGGGTCCGACGAGTCTGAGAGATCTGACGGATCCGACGGACTGGAAGCTGACCGACCCGAGCAGCCCGACCGGCTCGTCGCAGGGGCGGACGACGAGTCGACCGACGGTTCGGCCCGCGGACCGGTGTCCACGTAGGCTGGTCTGCGTGCAGACGCCCTCCGGTCACCCCGTCGAGTCCACGTCGTCCCAGCGGGTCGTCGTGCTGGTCTCCGGGTTCGGTTCCAACCTCGCTGCCCTGCTCGCCGCTCACGGGGAGGCGTCGTACGGCGCCCGCGTGGTCGGTGTCGTGACCGACAACCCCGCCGCCGGCGCCCTCGACCTCGCGCACGAGGCGGGGGTCGCCTCGGTCGTCGTCTCGACGAAGGACTTCGAGGACCGCGCCGCGTGGAACGTGGGTGTCGCGGAGGCCGTAGCGGTCTTCCAGCCGGACCTCGTGGTGCTTGCCGGCTTCATGCGGATCCTGGCGCCGACGTTCGTGCGGCGGTTCGAGGGCCGGATCATCAACACGCACCCCGCCCTGCTGCCCTCTTTCCCGGGCGCCCACGGCGTTCGCGACGCGCTCGCCCACGGCGTGAAGATCACCGGCTGCACGGTTCACGTCGTCGACGACGGCGTGGACACCGGCCCGATCATCGCCCAGGCCGCCGTGCCCGTCCACGAGCACGACGACGAGCCGGCCCTGACAGAACGGATCAAGGTCGCCGAGCGGGCGCTGCTCGTCGAGACGGTGGGCCGCATTGCCCGCGAGGGGCTGTACGTCGCGGGTCGGAAGGCTTCGATCGGCCGCTGAGCGCGGTCTCGACCGCTCAGCTGAGCCCGCATCCTCCGGACTGAGCTGAACGTAGTACGGCACAGCCGGCACCCACCGATGCGTATGCGCTACGCGTCGGCTCTGGCACCGCCGGAGACCGGGCAGGTGCGACAAGCTGGTGCATGGACATTTCACCCGCTCGACACGCCTGACCACTACGTTGTGCGGCGTGACCGCAGAGACCCGGACGGCCGAGACCGAACCCGCGCCGGAGGTCCCGCTCCGGCGCAACCGCGCCTACCTGCTCCTGACCACCGGGCGGTTCGCGCAGGCGATCGGGGCGGGCGTCGGCACGTTCGCGGTGCCGCTGCTGGCGTTCGAGCTCACCGGCTCGGTGGCGCAGGCCGGCCTGATCAGCGGGATCGGCCAGGTCGGCGCGCTGGTGGCGACCCTGCCGGCGGGCGTCGTCGCGGACCGGGTGGACCGCCGTCGGCTGCTGGTGCTCGCTGCCACCACAGGGACCGCCCTCTGGGCGACGGCGCTGGTGGCCGGCCTCGCCGGCGCCCTGAGCGGCTGGCACCTGGCGGCGGTGCTGTTCGGCTCCTCGATGGTGAGCGCGTTCGTGAACCCCGCGTCGGGGGGTGCGCTGCGCGCCGTCGTGCCACCGGCCCAGATGGCGAACGCCATGGCCGTCAACCAGGGGCGGATGGCGGCCGTCGGGCTGTTCGCGGGGCCCATCGGGGGACTGCTCTACGGCATGGCCCACGTGCTGCCGTTCGTGGCGTCCGTGGTCGGGCACGCGATCGAGGCGGTAGCGGTCTCGCTCGTGCGCGAGCCGCTCAACCGTGAGCGGACCGCGCTGAGCCATCCGCTGGCCGACCTGCGCGAGGGGCTGCGCTTCGTGGGCGCCGTGCCGCTCTTCCGTGCCGTGTTGGTCCTGATCACCCTGCTGAACCTGACGGCGATCGCGCTGATGGTCGTCATCAACCTGGAGCTCGTCCGGACCGGCACCGATCCTCGGCTCATCGGGCTGGTGGACGCGTGTGCGGGCATCAGCATGCTGGCGGGAGCGGTCGTCGCCGGACCGATCGTGCAGCGCACCAGGGTGGGCCGGTTCGGGCTCCTGACCATCGGCCTGCTGGTCGTCGCACTGGCCGTCATGGCGCTCGTGCCGACGTACTGGGTCTTCGTCTCGATGCTCGCGTTCGGGGTGTTCCTCTACCCGGCGCTCAACGCGGGCTTCACCGGGTACCTCACGGTGATCGTCCCGGACCGGATGATGGGCCGCGCCACGTCCCTGCTGGGGCTGACCGGGCTGATCGCCGCGCCGGCCGCACCCGTCCTGGGCAGTGCTCTGCTGGAAGGCTTCGGCGTCGGCACCAGTCTGTGGGTGATGGTGGGGGCGATGGCGTGCGTGCTCCTGGCGCTCGGCTGCACGCGGCCGCTCATGCGGATCGGCACGCCGGACACCTGGGCGGCCGACGCGCTGGAGTAGGTCAGTCCTCGGGGATGGGCTCGCGAGCCAGGTCCCGCGGGCCCACGGCGTAGAGGACCTGGTAGAACTTCCGCTCCGGATCGTCCGGGTCGGCGCGCTTGGCCGCGCCGGTCCTGTCCCACCACTTCTCCATGACGGCGAACACCTCCGCCGTCATCTGCTCCGCCTCGTCGCGCGTGAAGAAGGCTCCGCTGGCCGTGCCCTCATGAAAGTCGTCCTGGGCGCCAGAAGCCTCCCGGTCGCGCAGGAACATGGCGCGGAGCCAGCGCAGGTAGGGGTCGATGGCGTTCTCTGCCCCCGCGAGGTTCCGGTCGACCTGGAACCGCTCGACGACGGGCTTCCACACGCGGTCCCGTTTGTCCCGCGCGAGCTCCGGCGCCTCCTCGATGAAGTGGTGCTTGGCGAGGACCCGCAGGTGGAAGCTGATCGAGTTCGCCGGAACGTCCAGCGACCTGGCGAGGTCGGCTGCACGGGCGTGCTCCCGGACGTTGAGCTCGATCAGGATCCGTTGCCGCAGCGGGTGCGCCATGGCGCGCAGGGTCTCCGGGTCGGTGATGTGAAGAACGGTCTCATCCAGCATCGTCCCAGGCTAACAACGTTCCGCACGGACAGATGCGCAATAGCTGTTGCGCAATAGTCGGTGCGGGTTCTAGGTTGTCGCCATGACGACGGATGAGGCGACGGGCGAGGCCCGTGCGGGCGAGACTCCCGCGACGGCGACCGGTCTCTGGAAGAACCGTTCCTACCGTCTGCTCCTGACCGGGGCGACGGCCGAGGACGTCGGCGCCGCGATCGGTGCCTTCGCCGTGCCCCTGGCCGCCTACGGGATCACGGGATCGGTGGTGCAGGCGGGAGTGATCTCGTTCGTCGGCCAGCTCGGATCGGTGCTCATGACGCTGCCGGCCGGGGTGATCGTGGACCGGGTGGACCGCCGTCGGCTCATCATGATCGGTAGCACGGTCGCGGCGCTCGCCTGGCTGAGCGTGGTGGTCGCCGGGCTGGTCGACGGGCTCGCGATCACCGCCCCGCACCTGGCGGCCGCGCTGTTCGTCTCGTCGATGGTGGGCTCGCTCATGGACCCCGCCGGGACGGCGGCCCTGCACGCCGTGGTGCCCAAGGAGCAGCTGGGGCAGGCGATGTCCGTGGCGCAGGGGCGTGATGCCGCGGCCACTCTGCTCCAGGGACCGGTCGGCGGACTGCTCTACGGCATGAGCACGGTGCTGCCGTTCGTCGTGTCCGCGGCGGGGCGGCTGGTGTCGGTGGTTTCCACGGCCCTGGTGCGCGAGCCGCTCAACGGCGACCTCGCAGCCGCGCGGGCAGAGCCTCCGCTCGCGTCGCTGAAGGAGGGGTTGCGCTACGTCTTCGGCGTGCCGTTGCTGCGCACCGCGATATGGCTGTTCATGCTGGTCAACATCGTGCTCAACGGAATGATGATCACGATCAACCTGCACCTGGTGAGCATCGGGACGCCACCCGTGCTCATCGGCCTCATCAACACGGCGGTCGGAGTCGGGGTGCTGGCGGGATCGATCCTCGCGGGCCTGCTCGTCAACCGGGTGCGCGTGGGTCTCCTGACGGCGATGGCGCTCGGGGTCTCCGGGGTGGCCGTCGTCGTGATGGCGCTCTTCCCGACGTTCTGGGGCTTTGTCGCGGCGCTGGCGGGAATGATGTTCTTCGCACCGGCGCTCAACGCCGGGATGGTCTCCTACGCCACGGCGATCACCCCCGGACACATGCAGGGCCGGATGGCCGGGACGATGGGGCTCACCAGCCTGGTGGCCGGGCCCACCGCGCCGCTCGTGGGCAGCCTGCTGCTGGCGAACCTCGGGATCGGCGGCGCGATGTGGGCGTTCGCCGCCGGATGGATGTCTCTGTTCGCCGCCATGTTCCTGGTGCGGCCGCTGTGGCGCATCGGCCTCCCGGACACGTGGGCGGCGGACGTGGTCGAGTGGCCGACGACGCCGTCGTCGCCGGCCACCTGAGGTGCGGATGCCGGCGTGAGCGCTACGCGCTCCGGGCGAGCGCACCGGTGCGCCGGAACGTGCTCGGGCTGACGCCGCGGACCCGCTTGAACGCCACACTGAAGGCGAACGGGTCGGAATAGCCGACGACGCGGGCGACCTCTGCGACGGTCGCGCTCTCGCGTTCGGTCAGCAGGTCTGCGGCGAGCGTCATCCGCCAACCCGTGAGGTAGGTCAGCGGCGGTTCGCCGACCAGGTCGGCGAACCGCTTGGCCAGGGTGGACCGGGACACGCCCGTCCGGGCGGCCAGCGTGGCGACCGACCAGGGCGCCGCCGGCTCGGCGTGCAGGAGGCGCAGGGCGTCGCCGACCACCGGGTCGCGCTGGGCGGCGTACCAGGCAGGGGGCTCGCCGTCGGGCCGGTCGAAGTAGTCGCGCACCGCGCAGACCAGCAACCAGTCCAGCAGCCGGTCCAGCACCACCTGCTGCCCAGGGATGTCGGTGGCGACCTCGGCGGCGAGGTGGTCCAGCACGGCGTCGCTCGCGCCGCCCGCACCGACACGCAGCACCACGGGCAGCGCGTCCAGCAGCCGCCGGCTGATCTCCCCGCTCACCGGGTAGGCGCCGACGACGAGCGTCGTCGCGCCCTCGCCGCAGTCGTTCCAGCCACGCCGGTACCTGGTCCCGCCCTGTTCGGGCACCGCGCAGTGCTCGCCGCACGCCACCGGTTCGGCGGTCGTGCCGACCTCGTCGACGAACAGGAACGGCGCGGGCCCGCGCACGACCGCCGTCTCTCCGGCGCGCAGCTCCACCGGCGGGTGGCCCTCGGTGACTATCCAGCCCGCTCCGCTGATGACCGCGCACAGCGTCAGCGGCGCACCGTCGACGAAGTCCAGCGCCCAGGGCGGCGACAGCGTCGAGCTGCCGAACAGCGAGCCCTGGGCGCGCATCCCGCGGAAGAGATCACCGAACGAGTCCATCCACCGAGACTAGACGATCACAAAGGTAAACCGGCTCCTCACCCATGGATTCGTCCGGCCGGGCGGCGTTGAATCGCTGTCATGACCAACAGCACGAGCCTGACCGCCGAGGACCTCGAGTTCCTCGCCCGCTCCCTGCACGGGTTCCTGTCCGTCGCCGGCGGGACGCAGCCGCCGCAGCCCCGCCCCGTGTGGTTCGAGGTCACCGCGGAGGGCACCGTCGAGTTCATCACCGAGCCGGGCTCCCTGAAGCTGCGCCGCCTGGCCCGCGACCCGCGCGCCTCGCTGGTCGTCGCCGCACCCGTCGGCGAACGCGAACGCTGGATCTCCGTCGCAGGCCGCACCACGGTGGAGACCGCAGGGGCGCACGACCTGAGCTCCCGGCTCGCCGCCCGCTACTGGGACCTCACCGACCCGACCCGGGCCGCCGACCTCGCCGGGATCCTCGCCACCGAGCAGCTCCGCGTCGTCATCCACCCGGAGACCGTCCACCGCTACGCGTACTGACGTCCGGCTACACTTCTTGTGGCCGTGACTGGCGAGGGTGGGTCACCACCGGGGAGCGGCCGAGCGACCCGTGATGCGCGCCGCCCGCCTGGGTGCCAGGGTTTTCCGCGAAGCTAATCCGAGGAGAACCGCCATGTCCGGCGCCCCGTCCGTACCCGATGTCCAGCTCACCGATGACTCGCAGCGCCCCGTCCGGCGCGCCCTGCTGAGCGTCTACGACAAGACCGGCCTGATCGAGCTCGCGACCGCCCTGCACGACGCAGGGGTCGAGCTCGTCTCCACCGGCTCCACCGCGTCGCGGATCGCCGACGCCGGGATCCCCGTCACCCCCGTCGACGAGCTCACCGGGTTCCCCGAGTGCCTCGAGGGCCGGGTCAAGACCCTGCACCCCCGCGTGCACGCCGGCATCCTCGCCGACACCCGCAAGCAGGACCACCTCGACCAGCTCGTCGAGCTCGAGATCGCGCCGTTCGAGCTGGTCGTCGTGAACCTCTACCCGTTCGCGGCCACCGTCGCGTCGGGCGCCGGGCCGGACGCCGTCGTCGAGCAGATCGACATCGGCGGGCCGTCCATGGTGCGCGCCGCGGCGAAGAACCACCCGTCGGTAGCCGTCGTCGTCGACCCCGCGCGGTACGACGACGTCGTCACCGCCGTGCAGGCCGGCGGCTTCACCTACGCCCAGCGCAAGGCGCTCGCGGCGGCGGCCTTCGTGCACACCGCCACGTACGACGTCGCGGTCGCGTCCTGGATGGGCTCCGTGCTCTCGCCCACCGACGCGGTGGACGGCGCCGAGGGCCCCGTGTCCACGGGCTTCCCGGCCTGGGCCGGCGGCACCTGGGAGCGTGCCGACGTACTTCGTTACGGCGAGAACCCGCACCAGCGGGCCGCCCTCTACACGCGCGGTGACGGGGTCAAGGGTCTGGCCCAGGCCGAGCAGCTGCACGGCAAGGCCATGAGCTACAACAACTACGTCGACGCCGACGCCGCGTGGCGCGCCGCCTGGGACCACGAGGGCCCGGCGGTGGCGATCATCAAGCACGCCAACCCGTGCGGCATCGCCGTCGGCGCCGACATCGCGGAGGCGCACGCGCGGGCCCACGCGACCGACCCGGTCAGCGCGTTCGGCGGCGTGATCGCCGCCAACGGTGTGATCTCTGCGGCCGCCGCCGCGCAGATCGCCCCGGTGTTCACCGAGGTCGTCGTGGCGACCGGCTTCGAGCCGGAGGCGCTGGAGATCCTGCGGGCCAAGAAGAACATCCGCCTGCTGGTCGTCCCGGAGGCGCCCTCGGGCGCCGTCGAGACCCGGCCGATCTCAGGCGGGCTGCTCATGCAGGCGACCGACCGGTTCCAGGCTGACGGCGACGCCCCGGAGAACTGGACCCTGGCGACCGGCGAGGCCGCGTCGCCCGAGGTGCTCGCCGACCTCGCCTTCGCCTGGAAGGCCGTGCGCGCCGCCAAGTCGAACGCGATCCTCCTGGCGAAGGACGGCGCGGCGGTCGGCATCGGTATGGGCCAGGTGAACCGCGTCGACTCGTGCCGCCTCTCGGTCGAGCGCGCGAACACCCTGGCCGACGGCGCGGAGCGGGCCCGGGGCGCCGTCGCGGCGTCCGACGCGTTCTTCCCGTTCGCTGACGGCCTGCAGGTGCTGCTCGACGCCGGGGTCACCGCCGTCGTGCAGCCGGGCGGCTCGATCCGCGACGAGGAAGTCATCAAGGCCGCAGAGGCGGCGGGCATCACGATGTACCTCACGGGCACCCGCCACTTCGCCCACTGACCCACCCCGCCGAAGGAGAGCATCTGTCCGGACAGGTGCTCTACTTCGTGGTCGCTCGGCGCGCGAGGTAGAGCGGGCGTCCGGACAGGTGCTCTACTTCGGCGAACTCCCGTCAGACGACGGCGTCCTTCAGCTTCGTCGCCGGGTCCAGGGCGCGCTCCAGGTCCAGCTCCAGCGGGACGCCGCGGTTCATCAGCTTGCGCACCTGCCCTACCTCGCGGGGCGAGTCGACCAGCAGCACGGCCCGGACGGTCGCCACCCGGTGGCCGTCCGTGGTCTGGCGGGGATGCCGGTCCAGCGCGTTCTCCAGGTAGAGCGCGGCCCAGCCGCCCGACGCCGCGGGATCACCCCGCAGCACCACCTCGTCGAACGGGGACGGCGCGCCGAACAGCGCCAGGTCGTGCCCCAGCTGCTGCGAGAAGACGTACGGCGCATGCGCAGGGATCGGTGCGAGCCCGAGCCGCGCGCGCACCCGCTCGGGCTCGGCGGCGCGCTCGTCGAGCCCGAGCAGGGCCCGGACCGTGACGTCGGGGTCGTGCAGGGCCGCCGACCAGTGCCCGCCGGGGACCGGCCCGAACACCGGGTGCTCCCGCGTCGCGATGTCGCCCACCGCCCAGACCCGGCGCAGCGCGTCGAGGTGCAGCCCGCCCGCCGGGTCGGTGGGGGAGCGCAGGCCCATGAACCGGCCCGCCCGGTTGACCCGCAGCCCGCCGTTCGACTCACGCGGCAGGGAACCGGCGAGCCAGCCCGACGCCGGTCGCGCGCCGACCGCCGCCAGCACCAGGTCGGCCTCGAGTACCTGGCCGTCGGCCAGCGTCACGCGCGCGCCGTCCCGGGTGCCCTCGTGCGACCCGGGCAGCACCTGGTCGACGGCGACGCCCGTGAGCAGGGTGACCCCGGCGGCGTCGTACCAGGGAGCGACCAGGCCGCCCACCCGTCGGCCGAGCTGCCGTTCCAGCGGTACCGGACCCGCCTCCACCACCGTGACGCGGGCGCCGGCGCCCGCGGCGACGCCGGCGACCTCCGCCCCGATCCAGCCGGCACCCACCACGACGAGCCGTATCCCTGGCGCGAGGGCGGCGCGCAGCCGCTCGGCGTCCGCGGCGGTGTGCAGGGTGACGGCGGCGTCCCAGCCCGCCGGCCGGACGGGCTCGCTGCCGAGGGCGAGCACGACGACGTCGGCCGTCACGTCGTCGCCCGACGCCGTCCGCACCACCACGCGCTCCCGGTCCACCGAGAGACGGACCGCCGGATCCGCGAGCCGGAGGTCGTCGGTGAGGGCGGCGAGGTCGATGCCGAGGTCGTCGGCGAGCCAGACCGGCTCCGTGCGCTTGAGCAGCTCCTTGGACAGCGGCGGCCGGTCGTAGGGCGGCAGGCCCTCCGCCCCGAGCAGCGTCACACGACCCTCGAAACCGTGCTTCCGCAACGCCGCGGCGGTTTGCGCGCCGGCCAGTCCCGCACCCACGATGACGACGCTGCTGGGGACCTGTGCTGAAGGCGTGGGCATAGACCTCACGGTAGCCGGGAGGGCCGCCAACCTGGGAACGGACTGGTATTCAGGTTGCAAGCAGGTCACGGCTCTGCAGAATCGCGACGTTTCGGTTGTAGTCTCGTGCCGTGGATCTCAGTGAGACGCGGACTGCCGTCGGCGCATCAGGTGGCGCTACGGCGCTCCTCGAGCCGGTAACCGCCGGAACGGCTACGCTCGAACGAACCGGAGAGGTACGTCTGACGACTGCCACCACGACGACCAGCCAGGAGCTCGACCGCAGTGAGCCCTCCAGCGGCGAGGCATCCGAGATGACGTCACCCGAGCCGCAGCGCAGCAATCTCGCGATCTGGCTCGTGCTGCTCGGCGTCGCCCTCTCGGTGCTGCTCGGGCTGACCGCCGGGGCACGCGTCGGGGCGATCGGCATCGGTGTGGTCCTCGTGGTCTGCGCGATCTTCCGCGCGGTCCTCGACAGCCCGGTCGGGCTCGTCATCCGCACGCGGACCGTCGACATAGTGCTGTACGGCGTGACGGCGGTGCTGATCGGCGTCCTCGCCGTGGCGACGCCCAGCATCTGACCCCGTTCCGCCGGGCGGCCGCCCTGCCGGGCGGCCTGCGCCGCCCGGCGTGCGTCAGCGGTCCGCGCCCTTGAGGGAGCCCGTCACCGGCTGCTCCGACTCGACGACGCACAGGATGCGGCGGTCACCCTCGGCCCAGCTCTCCTCCGACGGCGCGATCGGCCAGTACAGCAGTTCCGACCTGGCCCACCGCATGCCGACGAACTTCGTGAACTCCGGGTAGCAGTACGCGTCGGCGGCGTCCCAGAGCGCCTGCTGCGTCGGCGTGCCGCCGTTCCGCGCGAGGCTGTCGGGCGCCGTCGTCTCGGCGTAGATCTCGCCGCCGTGCGCCGTGCTGCAGGGGACCACCGGGATCCGGTAGAGCGTCGTCTGGCCCGACGTCGCCGACGTGTCGAAGCAGTCGCCCACCGCGAGGTCGGGGATCTCTGCCCCGGCCGTGGCGGTCTCGTCCAGCTCCGGAATCGGTTCGACGGCGGGATCCACCGGGTCGTCGGCCTCGGGCGTCTCTTCGAGGTCGTCCGCCGGGACGTCCGCGTACGGGTCCGTGGCGGACGGTTCGGGGGCGTAGGGGTCGGCGTCCGCGTACGGGTCGTCGCTCGGGCTGGGGGACGACGTCGGCGCGGCGAGCTCGGCACCGGCGTCGTGCAGCGTGATGCCGAGGGGGCCGGCCAGGGCAGGCGGGACGTACGACCGGACCGCCGAGACGAACCCCGCCGGGAGCGACGACGCGTAGGTGGGCGCGGCCACGATGCCGACCGCCAGCCCCACGATGCCGAGCACGCCGAGTGTGACGGCGCCCAGGGCGAGGTCGAGCGTGCGGACGGAGGACTTCTCCGCCCGGCGGACGTTCCCCGTGCCGTTGGCCTCGGCGGTCCGCATCGACAGCACGAGGGCCGGGATCGCCAGCGGCCAGAAGAGCAGGAACGCGGCCACCACCCAGCCGACCCGGGTCGGGAAGGGGCCGGTGGGCCGCTGGTCGGAGTCTGGGGCGTCGGCGTCGGTGTCGGTGTCGGTGTCGGCGTCAGTGTCGGTGTCGGTGTCGGCGGAGCTTGCCGACTCGGTGTCCGGCAGGGCGGGCGTGGCTTCTGCGGCCTCCGCAGCATCGTCCGCGACGTCGTCTGCGACATCGCCTGCAGTGTCGCCTTCTGCGCCGTCCGCTGCGCCGTCCGCTGCGCCGTCCGCCGTGTCGTCCGCTGTGTCGTCCACAGGGTCGTCCACGGGGTCGGCCGTCTTGGGTTCCGTAGCCGGCTCCGGCTCGTCACCGGGGGTCTGCTTCTTGTCGGCCATGATCCGGGATCGTAGCGCCGGGGAGCGCCGACCCGGCAAACGGCTGCCTATCGGCGCACGGTCTGCACAGTGCCCGCACGACGGCGGGGCCGCACCTCCCGTACGGAAGGTGCGGCCCCGGCGTCGTGCAGGTGCTGCGGTGGATCAGGCCTTGTCGTCGGCCTTCTTCGCGGGCTCCGGCGTGGTGGTCTCGGCCTCGGCCTCGGCCTTGGCGGGGGTCTCCACGACGACGAGCTCCGTCTCCTCGACCACTACGACGTCGTCGTCATCGAGATCGTCGTCGTCCTCGTCGAGGTCCAGCTCGTCGGTCTCCTCGAGCTCGCTCGAGCCGAACGCGCGGTAGAAGAGGGCGGCCAGGGCGGCACCGACGAGCGGGGCGACCCAGAACAGCCAGAGCTGGCCCCACTCGCCCGCGAAGATCGCGGCGGCGGTCGAGCGAGCAGGGTTCATGCCGGTGTTGGTGACGAACCACGAGACCAGGGTCAGCGCGGCGATGGCGCTACCCACGGCGACGGGTGCGTAGCCGAACTTGCTGCGCGGGTCGTTGGCGCCCAGGTACACGCCCACGAGCACCGCGGAGATGATGACCTCGACCAGCAGCGCCGGGAACCAGTCGAACTGGGCCCCGCCCTGCGTCTGCAGGTAGAGCGGGGAGAGCTCCCCGAAGCCGTTGACCGCCGAGCTGAAGACGCCGGGCGCGTCCTCCTTGCCGAGCAGCTCGACGAGGGCGCGGGGAAGCGTCGTGAAGAGCACGGCGGCGGCCAGGATGGCGCCGACGAGCTGCGCACCCCAGTAGCTGAACATGGCGCCGATCGAGATGCGTCCACCGAGCCAGGCGCCCAGCGAGACCGCCGGGTTGAAGTGCGCGCCGGAGATGCGACCGACGGCAGCGGCACCGGCGATGTACGCGAAGGCACCACCGAGCGCGATGCCGAGTGCCTGGGCCGAGTTCAGCGGGCCGTAGACGAGCATCCCCACGATCACGAGCGTCAGCAGGAACGTGCCGAAGGTCTCGGAGAGCAGGCGGGAGAGCAGGCTCGGAGACCGCTCCTCGACCTCGGTGACGCCGCGGGTCGCGGCGAGGTCCTGGGACATGAAGTCAGATCCTTTCAGTGGCACACCGGTCCGGTGCGCGTTGTGGCGGCGTGCGTGCAATGTCGCGCACATCCTGCCATTACCTGGCTGGGCAATACCTGAATGCGGGCAGGTATTTTCTTCACCGTACTCATGCTGTGCCCTACGGCATCGTCTGGGTCCGGTCTCCGGCGGTCGTCATGGCCTGTGCACGGATGTCGCGTGGGGGCTGGGCGAGGCGGGCCGGTCGGTGCAAGAGTGGGGTCATGACTGAACCCGTGAATGTCACCGTCACCGGAGCCGCTGGCCAGATCGGGTACGCGCTGCTCTTCCGCATAGCCGCGGGCGAGATGCTCGGCGCGGACACGCCAGTACGGCTCCGCCTGCTCGAGATCCCCCAGGCCGTCGCCGCCGCCGAGGGTACGGCGATGGAGCTCGACGACTGCGCCTTCCCCACCCTGGCGGGCGTCGAGATCTTCGACGACCCGGTCAAGGCCTTCGACGGAGTGAACGTGGCGCTCCTCGTCGGTGCCCGCCCGCGCGGCGCCGGTATGGAGCGCGCGGACCTCCTGGAGGCCAACGGCGGCATCTTCGGCCCGCAGGGCCGTGCGATCAACGACGGCGCAGCCTCCGACGTCCGCGTGCTGGTGGTCGGCAACCCCGCGAACACCAACGCGCTCATCGCGGCGACGAACGCGCCCGACGTGCCGGCCACGCGGTTCACCGCGATGACCCGGCTCGACCACAACCGTGCGCTCTCGCAGGTCGCGGCCAAGACCGGGACCGCCGTCGCGGACATCAAGAAGCTCACGATCTGGGGTAACCACTCCGCCTCGCAGTACCCCGACCTGTTCCACGCGGAGGTCGGCGGGCGTCCTGGCGCCGAGATCGCCGCGGACACGACCTGGCTCACCGACGACTTCATCCCGACCGTGGCCAAGCGCGGGGCGGCGATCATCAAGGCGCGCGGGGCCTCGTCGGCGGCGTCGGCGGCCAACGCTGCGATCGCGCACGTCCGGGACTGGACGCTCGGCACACCCGAGGGCGACTGGACCTCGGCGGGCCTCTGGTCCTCCGGCGAGTACGGCGTCCCGGAGGGGCTCGTCTCCTCGTTCCCCGTGACCTCGGACGGCACCGGCGAGTGGAAGATCGTCGAGGGCCTCGAGATCGACGAGTTCTCCCGCGCGTGCATCGACGCGAGCGTCGCCGAGCTGGCCGAGGAGCGCGACGCCGTCCGCTCCCTCGGCCTGGTCTGACCCGCACCCGACGTACCCGTTGGTCGAGCCCGACCAACGGGTATGCCGGGGCGTGAGGTGCGTCTCGGAATTCCGGGGACCGCGGCACCCTCGGGTATCTTGATGTCGAGAGATCGGCACATTCCAATAACCCGGGGAGTCAGCCACACCCATGGCCAAGATCATCTATACCCACACGGACGAAGCCCCGCTCCTGGCGACGTACTCGTTCCTGCCGATCGTCTCGGCATACGCGGCGAAGGCCGGTGTGGACGTCGAGACCCGCGACATCTCGCTCGCCGGCCGGATCATCGCGCAGTTCCCGGAGCGGCTCACGGAGGAGCAGCGTCAGGCCGACGCGCTCGCCGAGCTCGGTGAGCTGGCGCACGACCCGTCCGCCAACATCATCAAGCTGCCCAACATCTCGGCCTCGCTGCCGCAGCTGAAGGCAGCCATCGCCGAGCTCCAGGGCCTCGGCTACGACCTGCCGGACTTCCCGGAGAGCGTCGAGACCGACGCCGAGAAGGACGCGCGCGAGCGCTACGGCCGCGTCATGGGCTCCGCCGTGAACCCGGTGCTCCGCCAGGGCAACTCCGACCGCCGGGCACCGGCGTCGGTCAAGAACTACGCGAAGGCGCACCCGCACCGCATGGGTGCGTGGACGCCCGACTCGAAGACGAACGTCGCCACCATGGGCCACGACGACTTCTTCTCCAACGAGAAGTCGGTGGTCATCGAGGCCGACGACACCCTGCGCATCGAGCACGTCGCCGCCGACGGCACCGTCACCGTGCTCAAGGAGTCGCTGCCCGTCCTCGCCGGCGAGGTGGTGGACGGCACGTTCATCGACGGCGCCGCGCTGGACGCGTTCCTGCTCGAGTCGATCGAGCGGGCGAAGGCCGAGGGCGTGCTCTTCTCCGTGCACCTCAAGGCGACGATGATGAAGGTCTCCGACCCGATCATCTTCGGCCACGTGGTGAAGGCCTTCTTCAAGCCGGTCTTCGAGAAGTACGGGCAGGACCTGGCCGACGCCGGCCTGTCGGCGAACGACGGCCTGGGCGGCATCTTCGCCGGCCTCGAGTCGCTGCCGAACGGCGCCGAGATCCGCGCCGCGTTCGACGCCGCGCTGGCCGACGGCCCGAAGATGGCCATGGTGAACTCGGACAAGGGCATCACCAACCTGCACGTGCCGTCCGACGTCATCGTCGACGCCTCGATGCCCGCCATGATCCGCATCGGCGGCCACATGTGGGGGCCCGACGGCGAGGAGGCCGACACCCTCGCGGTGATCCCCGACTCGTCCTACGCCGGTATCTACCAGACCGTCATCGACGACTGCCGCGCCAACGGCGCCCTTGACCCGGCCACGATGGGCTCCGTCCCGAACGTCGGCCTCATGGCGCAGGCGGCCGAGGAGTACGGCTCGCACGACAAGACGTTCGAGATCGCCGTCGACGGCACCGTCCGCATCGTGAACGGCGCCGGCGACGTCGTCATCGAGCACGCCGTCCGCGTCGGCGACGTCTGGCGCGCCTGCCAGACCAAGGACGCCCCGATCCGCGACTGGATCAAGCTGGCCGTCACGCGGGCCCGCGCCTCCGCGACGCCCGCCGTGTTCTGGCTGAACTCGCGCCGCGCGCACGACGCGAACCTGATCAGGAAGATCGAGCAGTACCTGCCGGAGCACGACACCGAGGGTCTCGAGATCCACGTCATGGACCCGTCGGAGGCCACGGCGTTCTCGCTGGCGCGCATCCGCCAGGGCCTCGACACCATCTCCGTGACCGGCAACGTGCTGCGCGACTACAACACCGACCTGTTCCCGATCCTCGAGGTCGGCACGTCGGCGAAGATGCTGTCGATCGTGCCGCTGATGAACGGTGGCGGCCTGTTCGAGACGGGCGCAGGCGGCTCCGCGCCGAAGCACGTCCAGCAGCTCGTCGAGGAGGACTACCTGCGCTGGGACTCGCTGGGTGAGTTCTTCGCGCTGGCCGCGTCGTTCGAGCACCTCGCGGTGAACGAGGGCAACGCCAGGGCCCAGGTCCTGGCCGACACGCTCGACCGTGCCACCGGGACGTTCCTGGGCGAGGACCGCTCCCCGGGTCGCAAGCTCGGCACGATCGACAACCGCGGCTCGCACTTCTACCTGGGCCTGTACTGGGCGCAGGAGCTGGCCACGCAGTCCGACGACGCCGAGCTCGCCGCCACGTTCCAGCCCCTCGCCGAGGCGCTCGCCGCGAGCGAGCAGGCGATCGTGGAGGAGTTGCTCGCGGTCCAGGGCAAGCCGGCCGACATCGGCGGGTACTACCGCCCGGACGAGGCGAAGGTCAACGCGGTGATGCGTCCGAGCAAGACGTTCAACGAGGCTCTCGCGTCCCTCTGACGCTTGCACCTTCACGGTGCGAGAGCGTGGCGCGACGTCTTTCGGCGTGACGCCACGCTCTCGCCGTGCCCGACGGTGTTCGGAATCCTGCGCGGCGAGGACTGCTTGTAGCGATTGACAAATCGGACCAAACCCGTACAGTTTCGCCTGACGATATTCTTTCGAAGAGGGGTTGCTGGTGAAGCGGATCTACAGTGTGGTTATCGCCTTGGTGCTGGCTCTGGGTGGTGCGGTTGTGAGTTCCGGGCCCGCAATGGCGGCGCCCTGCGGGTATTCGTCTACCTTTAACGGTGACCCGATGGATCGAATTCAGACGTACACGGTCAAGTACTTCAACTGTAGCTCCTCGGTTGTGAGCATCAAGATCAAGCGGACCGTATATCCTGCTACGCCTTGCGCAACTGTTACGCCCTACGCGACGCGCACCTGGGAACTTGTGAGTGCCGACGGTTTCGGTACGCCCACCGGTGCAGCTCACTGCTGAGGTTTAAGGGTTCGTCCTTGAGGCGGCGTATTTCACGCCTACCCGCGTGATATTCCGTTTCAGGTTGGCATCTTCTTGCGTGGTTGACGGTGTTTAGCTGAGCCGCGGATTTTTAGGCGGGGAAGGCCGACTTTGATTCTGCAAAGGATCGCGCAGGTGGCTCATCGAAGCTCGGTAACCGTCTTTTTAACCGCCCCCCTCGGCACGCGCGGCATGTCACTTCCCACGTCAGACCCAGGTCACTTCGGCGATCTGGGTCTGACGTGTGCGCTGAGCCTGGGGCGCGACTTCTGTCTCTCCGCGGAAAAAGAGGCAGGGACTGTCGGTGTCTCGACGTAGCCTCAACAGACCATGATCGACGCACCGCAGACACCCGAGATCACGCCCACCTCTGAGGCGTCGCGCAGCGCTGCACGTGCCTTGACAGGCGACCCGGCGCGCCAGCTCGACTGGCGGCGGTTGCGGGGTCCGGCCGCGGTCATCGCCCTGCTCGCCCTCACCGCGGGCGCCGCGGGCCAGGCGCTCGGCACGGTCGCGGCCGGGCAGATGGCGGCGCACGCCACCGTCGTCGGCCTCGTCCTGCTCGCCGCGTGCGTGGTGGGTGGTGCCGTATTCGATGGCGTCGGACAGGTGGTCTGGGCCGGTGTCGTGGACCGCGCCGAGGGCAAGCTCCGGAGCGACCTGCTCAGCGCGGCTCTACGCCAGCCGCTGGCGACGCTCTCCGAGCAGGCCGTTGGTGAGATCCTCGACCGGGTCGACGACGACACGCACGCCGTGGGCACGCTCGTGCGCCGCCAGCTCTGGGGCGCGGGTCGAACGATCGTGGGCATTATCCCGATGTGGATCATCGCAGGCGTCACGTGGTGGCCGGCCTGGTTCTTGTTCCCGGTGCTGGGCGTGATCGTTGCCCTGCTCACCCGACCGCTGCTCGGAGAGATCGCAAGGCGCAAGGTGGTAGAGGAGGCGGCGTGGACCGACCACGCCGCGGCTTTCGAGGAGGCTGTCGCCGCCCGGAACGACCTGCGTACCAGCCTGGGGCAGGCATTTGCCGTGCGCCGGGTGGCGCAGCTGTCTGCGATAGTGCACGAGAAGTTCCGTGCGGTGGTGCGGGTTGAGGAGAGCCTGCTGCGGCGGGCTGGCCTGGTGATGTACGTCCTGTTGGCAGGAACATTCGTCGTCTGTGCGGTGGTGGCCGCCGATGGGGCACTGTCGGCGAAGCAGCTCGTCACGCTGTTTCTGGTCACGACGATGTTCGTGGGCCAGATGGACAACCTCGTGCACCACCTGCCGGACATCCAGGAGGGCCTCGGCGCGGTGCTGCGCATCCGCCAGATGCTCTCGGTCGAGCCGGAGCCCGACGGCGGCGACGACCTGCCGGACGGGCCGCTCGGGCTCGAGGTACGGGACCTGACCTTCGCGTACGCCGAGGGCACGTTCGCGCTGAGCGGCGTGGACCTGTCCGTACCCGCGGGGGAGACGATCGCGCTCGTGGGCCGCACGGGCTCGGGCAAGTCGACGCTGGCCGCGCTGATGTCCCGTGCCGTGGAGCCGGACCCCGGTTCGGTCTTCCTCGGGGGTGCCGACGTACGCGACCTGGACCTGCAGAAGCTGCGCGGCGCCGTGGGTGTCGTCACGCAGCGCACCGAGATCATCGCGGGGACGCTCGCGGAGAACATCGCTCTGTTCGCCGACGTGCCGCGGGCCGACATCGAGCGTGCGGTGCGTGAGCTCGGCCTGACCGACTGGGTCGAAGGCATGCCCGACGGCCTGGAGACCCTGCTCGGGCCGGGCGGTACCACGCTGTCGGCCGGTGAGGAGCAGCTCGTCGCGTTCGCGCGGCTCCTCGTGCGAGACGTGCAGCTCGTCGTCCTCGACGAAGCGACCGCGCGGATGGATCCGCTCACCGAGGCACGCGTGGTGGCGGCGTCGGACCGGCTGCTGACCGGGCGTACCGGCGTGCTCATCGCGCACCGGCTCGGCACCATCGAGCGAGCTGGTCTGGTCGCCGTGCTCGACCACGGCCGCGTGGTCCAGCAGGGGCGGCGCGCCGAGCTCGCTCGTGTACCCGGCCCGTTCCGCACGCTGCTCGAGGCGGGGGCCAGCGACGGCTCGCTGGACGCCGCCCCTGCGGGTGGCGAGACCGACGCCGCTGCCGAGGTGCGGGCTCAGACGGTCGCCGCGCCCGGAGCGGCAACGGCTGAGCCCGGCACAGCCGCTCCCGCGAGCGACACCGCCACGGCAGAACCGGACGCCGTCGGCGGCCGCCGACGGGCCGGGACACCGCCCGACCTGCCCGAGCCGGGCACCGGACCGAGCCTCGCGCGGGGCGTGCTGCACGCGCTCTTCGTCCGCCCCAAGTGGGGCCTGTTCGGGGCCGTCCTGTTCCTCCTGGCAAGCCTGGTGGCGGCGCAGGGCGCGGTCACCGGATTCCTGTGGGGCCGCACCGTCGAGCGCGTCGGCACCGGCGAGCTGCCGGTGAACCTGCTGGTCGCGCTCGCCGTGCTGCTGCTGATGCAGCCGCTGTTCATCTCCCGCGCGCTAGGCGTGTACCCCCGCTGGTGGGTCGAGGTGCTGCTGCGGATCCGGATGTCCGTCATGCACGGCCAGACCCGGCAGTACCGGCTCCCGGCCACGCCGCCCGGTGAGGTCGTGGCCCGGTCCATGGACGCCGACCGGTTCGTGCGGTACGCGGACCGCTGGGTCGACTTCGTCAACGGCCTCGCGATCGTCGCGGTCACCGCGCTGATCAGCGGCACGTGGACCGCGGGCGCCGTCCTGCTGGCGGTCATGGTCGTCTCGGCGCTGGCCTCGGCCATCGGCCGGCCGATCGCCGGCCGGTCGGCAGCGGGTTCCTCCGCGGCGCGTGCGCGGTTCGGCCGCGCTCTGGTCTCGGCGCTCGACTCGGCGCGCACGGTCAAGCTGGCCGCGCGCACGCCCGACGTGCGCCGGCACCTCGGCGAGGTCGACGCCGGCCGCGTGACGGCGGCGATCTTCGAGCACCGGGTGCAGGCGGTCCTCGACTCCGTGCCGCTCGTGACCCTGTACGCGGGCGTCGTCGCAGCATGGTCGTTCTTCCTCACGGACAGGTGGGACCTGGCCACGACGCTGCTCGTGGCGAGCGCCGTGATGGGCTTCGCCTGGTTCGGCGTCGTGGCGGGTGCGGTCGTCACCGAGGCCCCCGGTACCCGGGCCTGGCAGGTCGCCACGGCCCGGTTCGCCGGCGGCACCGACCTCGTGTCGCGGCAGCGCGGCGTGGACCTCGTGACCGGCACTGCGCCCGCTCCCGAGCCCACCCGGCGTGAGCCCCTGGACCGCCTGGAGCTGCGCGACCTGACGGCCGTGCACGACGACGGCACGATCGGCGTCTCCGACGTCGACCTCGAGATCAGGCGTGGCGAGCTCGTGCTGCTCCTGGGCCAGGTCGGCTCGGGCAAGTCGTCGCTGCTGTCCGCGCTGGCGGGCCTCATGGAGCACACCGGCGAGGTCAGGTGGAACGGCACGGAGGTGACGGACGCCCAGGCGTTCCTGCGCCCCGGCCAGGTGGCGCACGTGGCCCAGGTGCCGCGGGTGCTGTCCGGCACGTTCTCGGACAACGTGCGGCTCGACCACGCACGCGACATCGAGGGACCGGTCCAGGGTGCGCGTCTGGCCCAGGACATGGCGGAGGCGGGCGGCCCGCACGCCCTCGTGGGGCACCGTGGCGTGCGCCTGTCGGGCGGGCAGGTGCAGCGGCTCGCGCTCGCGCGGGCACTCGCCGCGGACACCGAGCTTCTCCTGGCCGACGACGTCTCCAGCGCGCTGGACGCCTCGACCGAGATCGAGCTGTGGACCGCCCTGCGGGAGCGGGGCACCACGGTGGTCGGCGCGACGTCGAAGCGTGCGGCCCTTGCCCGCGCCGACCGCGTGGTGGTGCTGGTGGACGGCAAGGTGGCCGACGTCGGGCCGTGGGCCGGTCTCGCGCCGAGGTGGAGCCACCTCGCGGGCTGACGGCCGTTCGACTGTCCTTGCCCGCGGAGCCCGACAGGCTTCGCGGGCAAGGACAGGCATCAGGTCGTTCGCGTCAGTCCAGGTGCCGCAGCCCAGGCCACACGGCTGCCCAGCCGCCCACCGGCTCGCGGCACACCAGCACCGACACGCCCTGTTCCTCGTTGTCGACATCGACGCCGTTGTCGAGCTGCCCCTCGACGGCGCACTCCGCGAACCGGTCACCCCAGGCCCCGGGCGCCTCGGTGACGACCAGCGCGATGCTCGCCCACTCCGGCGGTGGGCCGTACTCCCAGAGCTCGTTGTGCCCCGAGTACGCCGGCGGCAGGCCGAGCGCCGGGCCGTACCGGTCCACCGCCCCGGCCTCGCCGTAGTTCTGGGTGAAGACCACCGCCCGGTCCTGGTCCGCCTGGGGCAGCGCACCGTGCACGTCGGCGATCTGCCGCACGTACTCCGGCCAGCCGACGGCGTCCTGGGCCGACGCGTTGATATCGGCGACCGGCGTCCCGGCCAGGTCCTCGACGGGCACCAGGGGCAGGCTGATGACCAGGCACGCCGCCGCGTTCACCAGTACGACCGCCGCGACGGCCACCCGCCGCCACGTCGTCCGGGCCCAGGCCGCGACCGGGACGCAGCCGGCGGCGAAGAGCACCGCGAGCAGGCCGGTCGCGTAGTACGTCTGGGACCCGGCCGCGTAGGTGAACGCCAGCAGCACCGGGTACGCGACCACCAGGAACCGTAGTGTCGGCCGACGCCGCCACAACCAGAACAGCCCGACCAGCCAGATGAACGCGAGCGGCGGCCCGAGGGTGAGCAGCTGGAACAGCCACATCTCGGCACGCACGTCCGCGGCGTTGTTCTCGCCGAGCGCCGCGCCCATCGCGAGCTGCGGCCAGCCGTTCGTGGCTTGGTAGAGGAGGTTCGGGAGTCCCACCAGCAGGGCGACGGCAGCGCCTGCCCAGGGCCAGGGCGTCGCGAGCGGCCAGCGGACGGTCCCGTCCAGGCCTTCCGCCGGTGCCGTCGCGCCCGCCACGCCCGCCGTACGGAGCGGCCGCCACGGCCACGCGACCAGCAGACCCACCACCATTGCGCCGACCAGCGCCGCCACCAACAGCTTGTTGTACATGGCGACGCCCGTGACCAGCCCTGCGGCGAGCCACCAGCGCGGGTCGCGCCGCACCGCCCGGATCACGCACAGCAGCACCGTCGGCCAGACGACAAGGTCCAGGCTCGCGGTGAGAAACGTGTGCCCGAACGCCAGCGGGATCGCCGCCGTCCCGTATCCCCAGGCGGCCAGCGCCTGCGCACCGGCGCGCCCGCCCAGCTCGCGCGCGACGAGCGCGATCACGATGATCGCGGCGAGGTGTGCCAGCGTGGCCGGCACCCGCATGACCAGCAGCGTGTCGCCGAACAGGTCGGCGAACGTCCGTGCGAGCCAGGGGGTGAGCGGCGGCTGGTCCACGTATCCCCAGGCCGGGTCGAGCATGCGGAAGTACAGCTCGTCGCGGTGGTACCCGTACCGGGTGCTGACGGCGGTCAGCAGCACGCCGAGGGCAAGTACCGCGGCCCCCACGGGCGCCCAGGCCACGGGGGGCAGTGCGTCGGCCGGGCGCGCCGACAGCGTGCCAGGGTCGGGTGGTGCGGACGCGACCGCCATGGCCGGAACGTACCGGCCGCCGTCCGCGGCGCGCCAGGGCCGGCGCGGGTGGTCTTCTGCGCCGCCGGGACTAAGCGGGCCGCACCCGGTCGTCGACCCGGCGCGGCAGAGTGAAGACCAGCAGGAACGCGGCCACGGCCAGCGCGGCGCTCGTCGCCATCGCCATGGTCGCGGCGTGCGCGAAGGTGTCGGCGACCACCTCGGGCGTCGGCCGTCCGGGTGGGAACGTGAGCGACCCGAAGAGCACCGAGCCGACGACGGCGATGCCCGCCGCCGATCCGACCCGCTGCATCGTGCCGATCACGCCGGACGCCGCACCGGCCTGGTCGCGGTCCACGGTCGCGACGATGAACTGGGCGTTCGGCGCGATGAACAGGCCGCTGCCGATGCCGCCGACCAGCAGGGGCGCCGCGAGGGTCCAGTGCGTCAGGTCGCCGGTCGGCACCAGCCAGAGCACGAGCCACAGCGACACGAGCCCCAGCGCGACCATGCCGGTGCCGATCACGAGCACCGACCGGCCAAGGCGGTGCGCCAGGCGTTCGCTCTGCGACGCACCGACGATCGACCCGATGGCGAACGGCACCGACACGATCCCCGACGCCAGCGCCGAGTGGCCGAGCCCCGACTGCCAGAAGATCGAGATCGTGAAGAAGATGCTGGTGAAGGCCGCGAAGTAGACCAGCGCGAGGATCACGCCGCCGGTGAACGCGGCGTGGGCGAACAGGCGGGGCGGCACGAGGGGGCTGCCGCCGCGTCCCGCGACCCGGCGCTCCCAGAACGCGAACGCGACGAGCAGCAGCAGGCCGCCCACCAGCGACGTCCAGGTCCACCACGGCCAGCCGGCGTCCTCGCCCTCGATGAGCGGCACCAGCACGGCGACGAGCGCGACCGAGATCAGCAGCAGCCCCACGACGTCGACCCCACGCGCGGAGCCGCCCACGACGATGCGGGGCAGCAGCACGATCGCAGCGGCGACCGCGATCACCCCGAAGGGCAGGTTGACGAAGAAGATCGAGCGCCAGCCCTCGTTCTCGCCGAACGCCTCGATGAGCAGGCCGCCGACGATCGGCCCGAGGGCGGTGGAGAACCCGATGGCCGCGCCCATCACCGCGAACGCCCTGCCGCGCGTGCGGCCGGCGAACATGAGCTGGATCAGCGCCGTCACGGCCGGGAAGAAGATGCCGCCGCACAGGCCCTGGACCACGCGGGCCACGATCAGCTCGGTGGCGCCCGCCGCGAGCCCGCACCAGAGGCTCGCGAGCGTGAACCCGGCCAGGCCCACGACGAACACCCACTTGTGGCCCACCCGGTCACCCACCCGGCCGGCAGGGATGAGGGCCAGGCCGTAGGCGAGCGCGTACCCGGAGATGATCCACGACAGGGTTCCCTCGGACGCGTCGAGCGACGTGCGGATCGTCGGCAGCGCGACGTTCACGATCGTCGTGTCGAGCAGGGCCATCGAGACGCCGAGGATGAGCACGGCGAGCGCGATCCACGAGCTGCGCGGGGCTTTGTCAGGGGAGCTGTTCGACGCCGCGGGCGCGGGGGAGCTGGTCACGGAAGTGCGCCTCTCGGAGAAGGGGGAACTCAAAGATCGTACGTGCCGGAGGTGGGGCGCAGCCGGACGGTCCGGGGGCCTGGCACGTCTGCCTAGGGTGAGACTCATGGATCTGATCTTTCGTGAGGCCGAGCGTGACGACCTCGAACGCATCGTCGAGCTCATCGCCGACGACGCCGTGGCGGCTCGCCGCACCGGCAGCTATGGCGAGCCGCACGTCCGGGGCTTCGAGGCCGTCGCCGCGAGCCCGGACAACGAGCTGGTCGTCGCGGAGTCGGGCGGTGAGGTCATCGGCGTCATGCAGCTCACGTTCATCCCGGGCATCTCCCGGAACGGCGCCTCCCGGCTCCTGGTCGAGGCGGTGCGGGTGAGCAGCGAGCTGCGGGGCCAGGGCATCGGCCGTCGCCTGATGGAGCACGCCCACGAGCGCGGTCGTGCGCGGGGCTGCGCCCTGGCCCAGCTCACGTCGGACAAGCAGCGGCCCGAGGCGCACCGCTTCTACCGGAGCCTCGGCTACGAGCAGTCCCACGAGGGCTTCAAGCTCCCGCTCTGACGGCGCCGGCCGCCCACCGTCGAAAGTGTCGGGGCGGGTCAATCCCCGCACCTGGACCCTTGCTGCAAAGTTCTGCAAGCGTTACAGTCGCGCTCGGACCACACATCTGGGTTCCGGACGACGAAGGGGTCATCCATGTCTCGCACCGCGCGCCCGCGCCTCACCCAGCTCGGCGCGGCCGCCGTCGCGACAGCCCTCGCGGCATCGGTCGGGCTCGCCGCCTCGGCATCGGCGTTGACCGGCACGGCCATACCCGCCGCGACCACCGCGACCGAGGTGGTGGACCGTACGGCCGCCCTCGTGGGCAGCCTCCAGGACGAGCTCGGCTGTGCCGCCGACTGGGACCCCGCGTGCGCCGCGACCGAGCTGGTCGCCCAGGGCGACGGCACGTTCGTCGCCGAGTTCGAGGTCCCGGCCGGAACCTACGAGTACAAGGTCGCGCTGAACGACGCGTGGGACGAGTCCTACGGCCGCGACGGCGGCCAGGACAACATCCCGCTCCATCTCGAAGGGCCCGCGACGCTCCGCGTCACCTACGACGACGCCACCCACCGCACCGCTCTGACCCCGCTCACTCTCGAGGGCGACTACACGCCGGCCGACGACGCACGGGTCCACGACCCGGTCCGTCAGCCGGGCAGCGACGAGCGCTTCTACTTCGTGATGACCGACCGGTTCGCCAACGGCGACCCGGCCAACGACGAGGGCGGCCTGACGGGCGACCGGCTCACCACCGGCTTCGACCCGGCCGACAAGGGCTTCTACCAGGGCGGCGACCTCGCGGGCCTGCGCCAGAACCTCGACTACATCGAAGACCTGGGCACGACGGCGATCTGGCTCACCCCGAGCTTCCTCAACCGCCCCGTACAAGGCGAGGGTGCCGACGTGAGCGCCGGGTACCACGGCTACTGGATCACCGACTTCACGCGTATCGACCCACACCTGGGCACCAACGCCGAGCTCGAGGCCCTGATCGACGACGCCCACGCGCGCGGCCTCAAGGTCTACTTCGACATCATCACCAACCACACGGCCGACGTCGTCGACTACGCCGAGGGCACCTACGACTACGTGGACCAGGCCACCGCCCCGTACGAGGACGCCGCCGGCAACCCGTTCGACCCCGCCGACCACGCGGGGACGGGCAGCTTCCCCGAGCTCGACGCCGCGACGAGCTTTCCGTACACGCCCGTCATCGACCCGGCCGACCAGGACGTCAAGGTCCCGGCCTGGCTCAACGACCCCACGCTCTACCACAACCGGGGCAACTCGACGTGGGCCGGGGAGTCGGTGACCTACGGCGACTTCAGCGGCCTGGACGACCTCATGACCGAGCACCCGACCGTCGTCGACGGCTTCGAGGAGATCTACAAGGCGTGGATCGACCTCGGCATCGACGGGTTCCGCATCGACACCGTCAAGCACGTGAACTTCGAGTTCTGGGAGGAGTGGTCGGCCGAGATCGAGGAGTACGCGCACGCCCAGGGCAAGGACGAGTTCTTCACGTTCGGCGAGGTGTACGACGCCGACGCCGTCAAGACCTCCCCGTACGTGCGCCGCACGGACATGAGCTCCGTGCTCGACTTCTCCTTCCAGTCCGCCGCCACGAGCTACGCGAGCGGCAACAGCGCGCAGCGGCTCGCGGACCTGTACGCCTCCGACGACCTGTACACCACGCCGCACAGCAGCCCCGCCGCACTGTCGACGTTCCTCGGCAACCACGACATGGGCCGCGTGGGCTACATGCTGGCCGGCTCCGACGACCCGCTGGCACGCGACGAGCTGGCGCACGAGCTGATGTACCTCACGCGCGGCCAGCCGGTCGTCTACTACGGCGACGAGCAGGGCTTCGTGGGCACCGGCGGTGACAAGGACGCCCGGCAGACCCTGTTCGCCACGCAGGTCGACGAGTACGCGAACCAGACCCTGGTCACGGGTGAGCAGGCCGGGAGCGTGGACCGCTACGGCACCGACGCGCCGCTCTACGAGCACATCGCGGCCCTCGCCGACCTGCGGGAGGACCACCCCGCGCTCGCCACGGGTGCCCAGATCGAGCGCTTCGCCGCCGACGGCGCAGGCGTCTACGCGTTCTCCCGGGTGCACCGCGACGAGCGGGTCGAGCACCTGGTCGCCGCCAACAACGCGGCCGCCGAGCGGACGGTCACCTTCGAGTCGCTCACCCCGGGCGCCGGCTTCACGCCGCTGTACGGCACGGAGGCGACGGTCACGGCAGACGCCGACGGCGCGGTCACCCTGACCGTCCCCGCCCGCTCAGCGGTCGTGCTGGTCGCCGACCGGACCGTGGGCGCCGACTCCGCGGGAGCCGTAACCGTCGTCCCGGGCACGAGCGCCCGGCCCGGCGCCGCACTCTCCGGCGTCGCCCCGGTCGCCGCCGGTATCGACGACGCCTGGGCCGAGACCTCCTTCGCCTGGCGCGCGGTCGGCACCGACGAGTGGCACCACCTCGGCACCGCCGAGGACACGACACCGCGCGTGTTCCACGACGTGAGCGCCAACGGCGCGGACCTGCCCGACGGCACCCTCGTCGAGTACCGCACGGTGACCCGGGACGCCGACGGCGACCGCGCCGCCGCCAGCTCGTACGCCTCGGTGGGCGTCGACGTGAGCGGAGTGGTGGACGACGGCACCGACCCCGACATCGACATGGTCACCGTCGCCGGCTCGCACAACAGCGAGATGGGCTGCGCCGGCGACTGGACCCCGGACTGCGAGGCCGCGCGCCTCACTCTCGCCGAGGACGGCACCTACACGGGCACGTTCGAGCTGCCCGCAGGCTCGTACGAGTTCAAGGTGGCCGTGAACGGCTCCTGGGCGGAGAACTACGGCGCCGACGGCGTGCGCGACGGCGCCAACATCCCGTACTCCACGGGCGGCGGCCCGGTGACCTTCACCTGGGACCCGGAGACCAAGGTGCCCACCGTCCAGGTCGGCACCCCGGGGACGCCGGGGGAGGGGCAGCAGGCGGCGCACTGGGTCCGCGAGAACCTGGTGCTGGTGCCCGCCCAGGACTTCGGCGCCGGTGACCGCTGGACGCTGGAGACCGGCGACCCGGAGGATCCGACGTCGTACGCGCTGCACCCGGGCGAGGTGCCCGCGGACGCGGCCGAGGACTTCCCGCACCTGGCCGAGCACCTCGCCCTGGAGGTCGAGGGCATGGACCGCGCCGCGGCGGCGTCGGCCCTGCGGGGTGCGCTCCGGCTGACCCGGCATGACGGCGAGACGCTCACCGCGGCCACGGGCGTGCAGATCCCGGGCGTGCTGGACGACCTGTTCGCCACCGACCGTCCCCTGGGCGTGACGTGGCGAGGCAGCAAGGCGTCGTTCGCGCTGTGGGCACCGACGGCCCGCGCGGTGACGTTGCAGGCCTGGCCTGCCGGGTCGTCGCTCGACGCCGAGCCGCGCGCCTTCGAGATGGAGCGGCAGGACGACGGCGCCTGGACGGTCGACGGCGGGCGTGGCCTCGACAAGCGAACGGGCTGGCAGGGAGCTCGGTACCGGTACGCCGTCGAGGTGTACGTGCCGAGCACCGGCCAGGTCGAGACCAACGTCGTGACCGACCCCTACTCGGTGGGCCTCACGCTCGACTCGACGCACTCGGTGGCGGTGGACCTCGACGCGGCGGACTGGCGACCCAAGGTCTGGCGCACCACGCCCGCGCCGGTCGTCGAGAACCCGGTGGACCAGACGATCTACGAGCTGCACGTGCGCGACTTCTCGATCTCTGACGAGACAGTGCCCGAGCGTCTGCGCGGCACCTACGGTGCATTCGGCGCGAGCCGGTCGGACGGGATGACCCACCTGCGCTCGCTGGCCGACGCCGGTCTGACCACCGTGCACCTGCTGCCCACGTTCGACATCGCCTCGATCCCCGAGGGCCGTGCGGACCAGGCCACGACCGGCGACCTGTCGGGCTTCGCGCCGGACAGTGAGGAGCAGCAGGCCGCCGTCGCGGAGGTCCAGGGGCAGGACGGCTTCAACTGGGGCTACGACCCGTACCACTTCATGGCGCCGGAGGGCTCCTACGCCGTCGAGGCCGAGGGCGGCAAGCGTGTCGCCGAGTTCCGCTCGATGGTCGGCAACCTGCACCGGGCCGGTCTCCAGGTGGTGCTCGACCAGGTGTTCAACCACACGGCGGCGTCGGGCCAGGACCCGAAGTCGGTGCTGGACCGCGTGGTGCCCGGCTACTACCACCGGCTGAACCCGGTCAGCGGCGCGGTCGAGACCAGCACCTGCTGCCAGAACGTCGCCACGGAGCACGCCATGGCGCAGAAGCTGATGGTGGACTCGGTGGTCACCTGGGCCCGTGACTACCGCGTGGACGGGTTCCGGTTCGACCTCATGGGACACCACTCGCGGGAGAACATGGAGGCGGTCCGGGCGGCCCTGGACGAGCTCACCCTGCGGCGCGACGGCGTGGACGGCAAGAGCGTCTACCTGTACGGCGAGGGCTGGAACTTCGGCGAGGTCGCCAACAACGCGCGGTTCGAGCAGGCCACGCAGGGCCAGCTCGGCGGCACGGGTATCGGCACGTTCAGCGACCGCCTGCGCGACGCCGTCCACGGCGGCTCGCCGGTCGACGGCGCCTCCTTGTTCACGCAGGGCTTCGGGACGGGGCTGTTCACCGACCCGAACGGCAGGGACGCGCGGCTCGACGACCCGTCGTCGGTCAACGACGGCGGGGCCGACGAAGCGGCGGACCTGGCGCACCAGAGCGACCTCGTGAAGCTCGGCCTGGCCGGCAACCTGCGCTCCTACGAGATCACCACCGCAGACGGCGAGCGGGTGCGCGGCGACGAGCTGGACTACCGCGGCTCGCCGGCAGGGTACGCGGAGTCGCCCGAGGAGGTCGTGACCTACGTGGACGCGCACGACAACGAGACGCTGTTCGACCTGCTCACGCTCAAGCTGCCGGCGGACACCCCGATGACCGACCGGGTCCGGATGAACACGGTGTCGCTCGCGACCGCCGCGCTGTCCCAGTCGCCGTCGTTCTGGCACGCGGGCACCGACCTGCTGCGCTCGAAGTCGCTGGACCGCAACTCGTACGACTCGGGCGACTGGTTCAACGCCATCGACTGGTCGGGGCGGGACAACGGGTTCGGGCGTGGTCTGCCGATGGCGGCCGACAACGAGGACAAGTGGCCGCTCCAGGGCCCGCTCCTGGCCGACCCGGCGCTCAAGCCGGCCCCTGACGACATCGCGTTCGCGTCGGCGCAGGCGAGCGAGCTGCTGGAGCTGCGGCACTCGACGGACCTGTTCCGGCTGGGCTCCGCCGAGCTGATCCGGCAGAAGGTGACGTTCCCGGGTTCGGGCCCGGACGCGGTCCCCGGGGTGATCACCATGTCGATCGACGACCGTGCGGGATCGTCCGACGTCGACCGGCGGCTGGACGGGGTGCTCGTGGTGTTCAACGCGTCGCCGACGTCGGCCACCGTGGAGGTGCCCGAGCTCGCGGGCCGCGACTACGCCCTCTCGCGGGTGCAGGTGCGCGGGGCGGACGCCGTCGTGCGGGAGACGGAGTGGGACGCGGCGGACGGGACCGTCACGGTCCCCGCGAGGACGGTCGCCGTCCTGACCGACGCCCGAGGCTGACCACCTGACCGCAGACTTGTCGGAGACGCCGGTCGCCGACAAGTCTGCGGTCAGGGCGGGGGGTCCGGCTGACAGCGCTGACAATCAACCCTTGACTCTGACCCGTCGGGGGTGAATCGTGTGCCCCAGATGGTCTGGCAGAGCTGCCGGATTTCGCACGACGCAAGGGAGCTTCATGCGCACGGCACGATTCTTCATCGCACCCGTCACGGCAGTGGCACTCGCCCTCTCGCTCGGTGCCTGCGGCTCGGGCGGGGGCGGCTCCGACGACGGCACGATCAAGGTCGCCTACCAGAAGTTCGGCAACTTCACGCAGGCGGACGAGCTGTTCAAGAACGTCAAGGCCGACTTCGAGAAGGCGAACCCGGACATCACCGTCGAGCTCGTGCCTATCGAGGCACAGCAGAACGACTACTTCACGAAGCTCGCGCTGATGAACCGGTCGCCCAGCACCGCGCCCGACGTCATGTACGAGGACACGTACATGATCAAGTCCGACGTCGAGGCCGGATACCTGGCGCCGCTGGACGACTATCTCGCCGAGTGGGACGAGTGGGACCAGTTCGTCGACAGCGCCAAGGAAGCCGGCGCGGGCGACGACGGCAAGACCTACGGCGTCTCCATGGGGACCGACACCCGCGGCCTCTGGTTCAACAAGGACGTGCTCGCGAAGGCGGGCCTGCCGGAGGACTGGGCGCCGAAGTCCTGGGACGAGCTGCTCGAGGCGGCAAGGGCCATCAAGGAGTCCGACCCCGACGTCGTGCCGTTCAACATGTACTCCGGCAAGCCGCAGGGTGAGGCGGCGGTCATGCAGGGCTTCGAGATGCTGCTGTACGGGACGGGCGACACTCTCTACGAGGACGGCAAGTGGGTGCTCGGCTCCCAGGGCTTCGTCGACGCTCTCGACTTCGTCCAGACGGTGTTCACCGAAGGCCTCGCGCCAACGCCCCAGCAGGCACTCGACACCAACATCGGCAACACGGTCCAGGCCGAGTGGCTGCCCGAGGGCAAGGTCGGCATCGCGCTCGACGGCTCCTGGGTGGCCGGCAACTGGCTCGAGTCCGGCGTCGCGCCGTGGCCCGAGTGGTCCGAGAAGATGGGCGCAGCGCCGATGCCGACCCAGGACGGCGCCGCACCGGGTGCGGTGAGCATGTCCGGCGGCTGGACCCTCGCCATGGGGGCCGGTTCCAGCAACCCCGACGCCGCCTTCGAGTTCATCTCGATGGCCCTGAACCGCGAGAACTCCCTGTGGTTCGACGTCGCGAACAGCCAGATCGCCGTGCGGACCGACGTCGCGGAGGACCCCGAGTACACGAAGACCAACCCGACCACCGAGTTCTTCACCGGCCTCGTCGACGTCACCCACTTCCGGCCCGCCACCTCGGACTACCCGAAGGTCTCCAACGAGATCATGGTCGCGATGGAGTCCGTGATGACCGGACAGCAGACGCCTGAGGAGGCCGCTGCGGTCTACGACGAGGCCGTCACCGGCATCGTCGGCGAAGAGAACACGACCCAGGGCTGACCTGTGGCCGTCACGTCCCGCGGCGCGGCGCGGGTGATCCCACTCGCGCCCGCCGTCGTCCTTCTTGTGCTCTTCATGCTCGGCCCGGTGGTGTGGTCGTTCTACGGCTCGTTCACGAACGCCGCGCTCACCGGACCCGCCGCCCTGAACCCGGAGTGGATAGGGCTCGACAACTACACCGCGCTGTTCGGCGACGCGGACTTCCCGAAGTCGCTGTGGCTGACCGTCGTGTTCGTGTTCCTGTCCGCGGTGGTGGGGCAGAACATCATGGGCATCATGCTCGCCGGGCTGCTGCGCTCGGCGGTCAAGCCGGTGCGGTCCATCGCCTCGACGGTGGTGGTCGCCGCCTGGGTGCTGCCCGAGATCGTCGCCGCGTTCGCCGCGTACGCGTTCTTCCACTCCGAGGGCACGCTCAACGCCATGCTCGGCGGCATCGGGATCACCGGGCCCGACTGGCTCTACTCCACGCCGATGCTCGCGGTGATCGTCGCGAACATCTGGCGCGGCACCGCCTTCTCGATGATGGTCTACTCGGCGGCGCTCGCCGAGGTGCCGCCGGAGCTCACCGAGGCCGCGCAGCTCGACGGCGCGAACGGGCTGCAGCGGCTGGCGTGGGTGACCCTGCCCGTCATCCGGCGCAGCATCTCGACCAACCTCATGCTCACGACGCTGCAGACGCTGTCCGTGTTCACGCTGATCTACGTGATGACCGGCGGCGGTCCGGGCACCGACAGCTCGACGCTGCCGATCCTGGCGTACCAGGAGGCGTTCAAGTTCGCGCAGGTCGGCTACGGCACGGCCATCGCGACGGTGATGATCATCGTGGGCGCGGTCTTCTCCGTGATCTACATCCGCGCGCTCCGACCGGAGGTGGACTGATGACGGACACGATGACGAGGCCCGCCGCACCGGCCAGGGGCGGCGTCGGCCGCCTGGCGGGACCACGCGTCAAGGCCACCAAAGTGGCGGCGAACCTGGTGCTGCTCGTGATCGCGCTGCTGTTCGTGCTCCCGATGGCGTGGGTGCTCGTCGCGTCGTTCGACGCGGAGGCGACGCTCTCCTTCGGCCTGCCCGACGCCGTGACGACCGCCAACTTCTCCGCGATCCTGACGCCGGAGCTGACGTGGCTGCCGTTGTGGAACGCGTTCGTGCTGTCGGCGGGGTCCGGGGCGATCACGGTGGTCGTGGCGGTGCTCGCGGCCTATCCGTTGTCGCGGTACCGGATGCGGTTCGGCAAGTACTTCCTGTACTCGGTGCTGTTCGGGACGTGCCTGCCGATCACGGCGATCATGGTCCCGGTGTACGCGCTGTTCGTGCAGCTCAACCTGCTGGACTCGCTGCCGGGCACCATCTTCTTCATGGCGGCGACCTCGCTGCCCATGGCGATCTGGATGACGAAGAACTTCATGGACTCCGTGCCCATCTCGCTCGAGGAGGCGGCCTGGACCGAGGGGGCCTCGGCGATGCAGGCGCTCCGGCGCGTGGTGCTCCCGCTCATGCGGCCGGGCATCGCGGTGGTGTTCATCTTCGTGTTCGTGCAGGCGTGGGGGAACTTCTTCGTCCCGTTCGTGCTGCTGCTCTCCCCGGAGAAGCAGCCGGCGGCCGTGAGCATCTTCGCGTTCTTCGGGCAGTACGGCTCGGTCGCGTACGGCCAGCTCGCGGCGTACTCGCTGCTCTATGCCGCGCCGGTCCTGGGCCTGTACGTCCTCGTCACGAGGATCTCGGGCTCGGCGTTCGCCCTGGCGGGCGCGGTCAAGGGCTGACGGCGCCCCGGCCCGCGACGCCGGGCCGGGGCCGCCGAATGTCCGCCACCATCACGCGGTTGTGCATGGAAACGGCCGCGAAAGCATGCGCAACAGCGTGATGGAGGCGGACATCCACTACTGCCGCGGGTCGAGGGCGTGCTTGCCGCGGCTCGTGCGCAGCTCCAGCTCTCGGAGCGCGGCGGGGCCCTCGGTCAGCGGGTGGGTCACTGGCGTGCCCGGCGGGTAGACGCCGTCCTCGATCAGCGTTCCGAGCTCGGCCACGAGCGACCGGTACAGGGCCGGCGCAGCGGAGGCCAGCGCGCCGATGTGCAGGCCCTTGACCTGTACCGGGTGGTTGAAGACGAGGTCGTGCGTGGTCAGGGAGGCGCTGCCGGAGGCGTCACCGAACACCACGACGCGTCCGGTGAACCTCTTGGTGACCGCCAGGCTGGTCTCGAACGTGTCCCGTCCGACCGATTCGAGGACCAGGTCGACGCCGCCCGTGAGGCGGCCGAGGGCTGCGCCCAGATCGGCCCGCGTGCTGTCGAGCACCTCGTCGGCGCCGAGCGCCCGGACGGCGTCGTGCTTGGCGGGCGACGCCGTCGCGACGACGCGCGCGCCGTAGTGCCGCGCGAGGCGGACGGCGGCCTGTCCGACACCGCCGGCCGCGGCGTGGACGAGTACCGTCTCGCCCACCCTGACCTCACCGAGCGGCCGCAGGGCCGCCAACGCGGTCGCCCAGTTCAGGACCATGCCGAGCGCCGCGGCGTCGCTCCAGCCCGACGGCACGGGCAGCACACCGTGGTGCGGCATCACCATGTACTCCGCGAACGCCCCCGGTCCCGTCCCGACGACACGGGTGCCGATCGGCAACGGCTCCTCGACCTCCGGGCCGACGCCGACGATCTCGCCGGCAGCCTCGAAGCCCGCCACGTAGGGCGGCGTCGGCCCGCCGCCGTAGGTTCCCCGGGACTGCATGACGTCGGCGAAGTTGACCCCGGCAGCGCCGACCCGGACGAGATAGTCGCCGGGCCCCGGCGTCGGACGGCGACGGCGGGTGAGGATCAGGTTGCCCGGACCGTGGTGGGACTGCTGGACCAGCGCTCGCATCGTGTCCGCTGAGTTCTCGTGTCGGTTGATCGCGTCCATGCGGGGAACGTAGAACCCTCACGCTTGCGTCAACGTCAAGCCCTCCGCGGTCATCGACGGGCGCGGCCGGCCTCGTTCAGGAACGCGTCCAGGGCGGACTTCTGGGAATCGAGGACCGTGATCCGCGCAGCGAGCCGGTCGCGGTAGGCCCGCACCTCGTCCAGGAACTCGGTGCGCGGCTGGTCGGCAGTGGCGTCGCGGCCGTCGGCCGGCTCGGGCAGCAGCTCCCTGATCATCCGCACGGGCAGCCCGGACTCCAGCAACGAGCGGACGGCGATCACCCGGTCGACCGTGGTCCGGCAGTAGTCCCGGTAGCCGTTGCCGCACCGGCCGGGGACGATCAGGCCCTCGTCCTCGTAGAACCGCAACGACCTCGCACTCGCGCCGGTGGCTCTGGAGGCTTCGCCGATCTTCACACTCGTGCGCAACATCGAGCGACGGCTCGATCTTCCGCCGAGCGGTTGCCTCTGTTGCGGCACTTCCCGCTCTGCGGCGCTGGTCGGTGTTGCGTTGGACGGGTAATCTGAGAGACGCGAAGGGCAGTAGCCCGGAGAAGCAAGCCCGAGAGCCTTCCGGACGGTCGGCGTCTCGGGCTCTGCGCTATCTGTGATCTCAAGCGGCGGTTTCAGGCCTCGACCTCGTGGACCACGAGCGGGCGCACTCTTGCTCGCCACGCTGCGTCCCGGTTCCAGGCCCATGCGATGGCGTCAGCGGCCCAGAGCAGCGGTTCTTCGTGTCGCTCCTTGTGGTCGTAGCGGACGTCACTCTTGTGCAGTTCTTCGAAGAGCCATCTCTTGTCATCGGGGACAAGAGTTCGATCGGTCTCAAGGACGACGAACGAAGTGTCCTTCTCGACGCACGTCCTGGCGAGCGTTCGTACGCACAGCTCGCGTGGCGTCTGCGCTGTTCGCCGCTTGGGCGCAGAGACGACCAGGGCGGAGACATCCATGTCGACCAGGGTGCGTACGACGGCGTCCCGAACTGCGTTGCGCTCGGAAACGAAGTGGATGCTGCGCTGGCCGGGACGTCGAAGGTCTCGCAATGACCCCCTGATGGACGTCAGGAGCCCGGCATCGCGCATTTCTACACCCGCGCCCTCAGCGGAAGACGACCGTGCGGCGTCCGTCCATCAGCACCCGGCGCTCCGCGTGCCAGCGGACGGCGCGGGCGAGCGTGCGCCGCTCGACGTCCTCCCCGATGCCGACCAGGTCCTCGACCGTGCGGGAGTGGTCGACGCGCTCGACGTCCTGCTCGATGATCGGGCCCTCGTCGAGGTCGCCCGTCACGTAGTGCGACGTGGCGCCGATGATCTTGACGCCGCGGTCGTGGGCCTGCCGGTACGGACCTGCACCCTTGAACGACGGCAGGAACGAGTGGTGGATGTTGATGATCTGCCCGCTGAGGTCGCGGCACAGCTCGTCCGAGAGGATCTGCATGTACCGCGCGAGCACCACGACCTCGACGTCCAGCTCCTTGACCAGGCCGCGCAACGTGGCCTCCGCCTCGGGCTTGGTGTCCTTCGTGACCGGGACGTGGTGGAACGGCTTGCCGTAGAACGTGGCGATGTCCTCCAGGTCGCGATGGTTGCCCACCACGCCGACGACATCGATCGGCATGCGCTGCGAGCGCTCGCGGTACAGCAGGTCGACGAGGCAGTGGGCCGCCTTTGACACCATGATCAGCGTGCGGATCCGCCTGCCGACGACATCCAGCGTCCATGTCATCGCGAACCGGCCGGCCACCTGCGTCATCGCGGTGGTGAGCTCGTCGCGGGACGCGGTCGACTCGACCTGCACGCGCATGAAGAACAGGCCCGACGTCGGGTCTCCGAACTGCTGCGACTCGGTGATGTTGCCGCCGTGCTCGGCGAGCATTCCCGCCACCGCGTGCACGATTCCCGGCTGGTCCGGGCAGGACAGGGTGAGGATCCAGTGGGTGGCTGCGGTCGCGTCGTTCACGCGGTCAGGCTAACCCGCTGGGGCCGAGGCGGCTCCGCCGTCCGCGACGAGCTCCTTGCGCATCACCCAGCGCCGTCGGCCCCCGCTGACGCCGCTCGTCTCGGCCGCGCGCTCGAAGCCCGCCTCCTCGAACATCCGCACGGTCCCGACGTAGCCGCTGATCACGTCGACGCGGTCCGGGCCGACGTCGGCCGGGTAGCCCTCGACCACCTCGGCGCCGTGCGCCCGGGCGTGCTCGACCGCCCCAGCGAGGAGGTGGTGCATGAGCCCGCGCTTGCGGTACCCCGTGCGGACCACGAAGCACACCGCCACCCAGGCGTCACGGTCGTCGACGAACGGGATGGTGCGGCTGTTCATGAGCCGGCGGTACGTGGAACGGGGCGCGATCGAGCACCAGCCCGCCACGACGTCGTCGACGTAGACCAGCACACCGGGGCCGGGCTCGGACTCGCAGAGGTTCCGCATGTAGCCGGGGCGCTCGTCGTTGCGGACCCGGCTGTCCCGGTAGCTCATGCACCAGCAGCCCCCGCCACCCGGCTTCTTGACCCCGACCACCTCGTAGAAGTCGTCATACCGCCCCACCGCGGAGCGCACGTCGATGCGCTCGCCCTCCGCCGTCCGCCGGGCTCCTGAGCTCCCCATGCTCCGAACCTACTCCGGGCCACCGACACGACCATCTGCACCGCGAACACCGTCGACCCGGGCGCGCCAACTCTGCCACCATGGACCCATGAGCAACTCCACCACGACGATCGCGCTGGTCGAGGACGACCACGCGGGCGAGCTCCTCACGTTGCGGCGCGCCGCGTTCGTGACCGAGGCCCAGCTGTACGACGACCCGCACATCCCGCCCCTGACGCAGACGCTCGCCGAGCTGCGGGACGATCTGGCCCGTGACGACGTCGTGACCATCGGCGCGTGGGAGGGCCACCGGATGATCGGCTCGGTACGCGTCGAGATCGAGGGCGAGAAGGCGACGCTCGGCCGGCTCGCCGTCGCGCCGGACAAGCAGGCTCGCGGCATCGGCACCGAGATGCTCTTCGCCGTGCTGCCGTACCTGCCGGAGCAGACCAAGGAGATCTGGGTCTTCACCGGCAAGGACTCGAAGCAGAACCTCGCGATGTACACGAAGCACGGTTACGAGGAGCAGTACGACAAGGCCGCCGGCGACCTGACGTACACCTACCTGCGGCGCGTGCTGGGTGCCGCGGGCGCGCAGAGCGTGCCCCAGGACAGCTGAGGTCAGTAACCCCAGGCGTGGTAGGACTCGATCTCCAGCCACGCGTCGACCCGCGGGTTCTCGCGGTTCGGGTACGGGCTGCCCGTGTAGTGGGTCGCGAGCCGGTCGATGCCGGCCAGGCCCTCGTCGGGCGTGATCGTCACGCGGCCCTGGATGCTGATGTGCCGGTACCACGTGTCGCCGTCGAGCACCGTGAGGGAGACGCACGGGTCCGCGCGCAGGTGCTCCAGGCGCTTGCGGGTGGCGTCGAGGTTGAGCAGCACCCTGCCGTCGTCGTACAGGTACCAGGTGGCCACGGAGACGGGCGCGCCGTCGGGCCGGACGGTCGCCATGACGGCGGGGTTCGGCTGGGCGAGGATCTTCGCGATGTTCTGGGGGACCGGGGGCGTGGCCACTGTGTGCTCCTTCGACGTCGGACGGTCCGAGCAGCCAATCAGGTATCGAGCCCCAGGCCAAGCGTGTCGAGCGACCGGAGCAGCAGGTTGCGTCGTCCGCTCTGGTGGTCCGCCCGGTCCAGGGCCAGCCGTGTGGCCCGTATTCCGGCGGCCGCCACCGGCTCGGGCGGGAACGGAACAGGCGTCCGCCGCACCGTCCGGAGCCTCGTGCGTTCGGTGTCGGGGGCGCCGTCCATGACGTCGAGCCGGTCGAGCATCACCTGAGCGGCGAAGTGGCCGGTGCTGACGCCGAGCCCTGCCAGCCCTCCGGTGTGCTGCACGCGACCGCCCGCGGCCTGCGCGAAGTACGCGCCGGGCCGGGTGGCCGTGTCGACGGTGCCCGACCACCTGTGCGTGAGCCGGATGCCCTCCAGCTGCGGAAACGTGGTCAGGAGGTGCTCGGTGAGCCGCCGGAACGTCGCCGGCCGGTCCTCGTACGTCCGGCTCATGCGCCCGCCGTAGTGGTAGACGGCGTCGTGCCCGCCGAACACTATCCGGTCGTCCGCCGTGAGCCGGTAGCGGTGGGACCGGTTCGCCAGGTCGGCGAGACCCTGCCTGCCGCGCCAGCCGATCGCGCCCAGCAGGTCGGTGGGCAGCGGCTCCGTGGCGATCGCCGAGGCGTAGACGGGCACGGTGTGGTGGCGGTAGCGCCGTAGCAGCGCTGGGAACGAGCCGGTCCCGAGCAGCACGCGGTCCGCCTGCACGCTCGCCTCGCCGCCGGGCGAGAGGGTGCGCAGCACGACGTCGTGCGCGCCACGCCGCGGCGGGGCGAGCCCGGTCACCCGGGTCTGCTCGAAGATCTCCACGCCGAGGTCGCTCGCGGCCCGCGCCAGCTCCGCGGCCAGCCGCGCGGGGTGCACCAGCGCGGCGTCGTCCGGCCGGAGCAGACCGGCCTCGTAGGTGGGGCTCGCCACCTCGGCGCGCATCTTCGCCCGGTCGAGGAACGTGTGCGGGGCGCCGGTGCGGGCGGCCCGCGCGGCGGCGTCGAGCAGCCAGTCGATCTGGTGCGGCTCGATCGCGAGGTCCACCATGCCGGTGCGTTCCCACTGGCAGTCCAGACCAAGGGCGTCCACCGTCGCTCCGATCGCCGCGAGATTCTCGTGGCCGAGCCGGACCATGAGGTCGTGCTCGTCGGGTCCGTCCAGGCGGTCCGGGACGTCCGGCGGGCGTCCGCTCGCGCGGCCGTGCGTGAGGTTCGCCCCGCAGAACCCGCCGTTCCTGCCCGACGCCGCCCACCCCACCGAGCGGGCCTCGACCAGCACGACGCGTGCCCCGGGGTGACGCTGCTTCGCGCGGAGCGCTGACCAGAGGCCGGTGTACCCGCCGCCGACCACCGCGATGTCGGCACGGAGCGGCGCCGACAGCGTCGGGTAGCTCGTACGCTCACCCAGGTCGTCCAGCCAGAACACCGCGTGGTGCGTCCCGCCCAGTGCGTGGTCGACGACGGCGCGAGCCGGGACGTTGCGCTCGAAGACGGTCTGCTGGAGACGTGCCATACGGCGAATCTAGCCAATGTCCGGTGACTACCGGTTTCGCCGGGATGAGCGTCAGATGACGGTGCAGGTCAGGCTCTGCCTCCGGCTCAGGAGCCGAGGCAGATCGTCTCGTAGCTGCGCTGTGCGTCGAAACCGAGCCGGAGCTCGTCCTTGGTCCCCTCTGGGCACTCGACGCCCCCGACCGTCAGGCCGGTGACCGGATGCGCGCCGTCGGACGAGCACGCCACCTCGGCGCCGTCCCCGTCCACGCAGTCGCCGGTCATGAGCTGCCCGCCACCCATCCCCGGGTCACCCGGGTGGTCGTCGGACAGGTTGCGGGCACAGACCGCCTGGGTCTCCCCGCCGGCGTTGCCGTCCTTCTGGAAGACGAGGTCCGTGCCCGCCGGGCAGTGCAGCTGGCCCACCGACACGGCGTCCTGGATGTCGAGGACCGTGACGGTCGCACCCGGGTCGTCGCAGGGCAGCGGACGGTAGGTGGCCGTCTCGGCATCGGTGCTCTCCACCGCCGGGTCCGGTCCGGCACACGAGTCGACCGCCCAGGTCGCGGTGGGCGCCTCGGTGGAGTCGGGGCCGAAGAAGTAGAAGCCGACGGCGCCGATGACGGCCGCGGCGACGACGAACGCGACGACCGACCAGATCCAGTCCCGCCTGCCGCCCTTCCTGCGGCGGTCGCCGCTGCCGTCGTTGCCGGTCCGCACAGGGCCCGTGGCGGGCCAGCCCGGCTCCGGGTCCTGACCCACGCCGGGGCTTGCGGCGAACTGGCCCGACGGGGGGCGGGTCGCGGCGAACGGGCCGGACGGCGGCTGACCGCCGGTCCACCGGCTGTTCTGGCGACGCTGGTCCGGCTGGTGTTCCGGAACACCAGCGTCCGGTGACACGGGGTAGGGCATGGGCCGCACCATAGCCACGTCCGGCTGAATCGCGAAAGGGTCTCAGATACTTTCGTTGCAATACCGGGCTTTTCGCTCCTCCTGGTCGAGGACGGGATCACCGGACGGTCGTCGGGCACGGGTTCGTACCCGCCGCTGCTACGATCTTCGGGTCGCGACTGGCGTCAGGTGGATCACCACCGGGGAGCGACGAGTCATGCCGACGAGGGGTCGTTCGCCTGGGCCCCGGGTCACCTCGTGAAGGTGTGCGCCCGGGCAGTCGTGTCGCGGCGCGTGTGCTTTCCACCGCCGTCCGACAATCCCCGTCCCGCATGAATCGAGGAGCTTATGAGCGCATCGACTCCCGACCCGCTCTCCACCCCGCTCGCTGAGCTCGACCCCGAGATCGCCGCCGTCCTGGACGGAGAGCTGGCCCGCCAGCGTGACACTCTCGAGATGATCGCGTCCGAGAACTTCGTGCCGCGTGCCGTCCTGGAGGCCCAGGGCTCGGTCCTGACGAACAAGTACGCCGAGGGCTACCCCGGCCGCCGTTACTACGGTGGCTGCGAGCAGGTGGACATCGCGGAGAACCTCGCGATCGCCCGCGCCAAGGACCTGTTCGGCGCCGAGCACGTCAACGTCCAGCCCCACTCCGGCGCCCAGGCCAACGCGGCGGTGCTGCACGCCCTGATCAACGCCGGTGACAAGATCCTCGGCCTCGAGCTGGCCCACGGCGGCCACCTCACGCACGGCATGAAGATCAACTTCAGCGGCAAGCTGTACGACGTCGGCGCCTACGGCGTGGACCCGCAGTCCTACCGCATCGAGATGGACGAGGTCCGCAAGAAGGCGCTGGAGCACCGCCCCGACGTCATCATCGCCGGCTGGTCCGCCTACCCGCGCCAGCTCGACTTCGCCGCGTTCCGCGAGGTCGCGGACGAGGTCGGCGCCAAGCTGTGGGTCGACATGGCGCACTTCGCCGGGCTCGTCGCGGCCGACCTGCACCCGTCGCCCGTCCCGCACGCCGACGTCGTCTCCTCGACCGTCCACAAGACGATCGGCGGGCCGCGCTCCGGCTTCATCCTCTCCAAGGGTGAGTACGCCAAGAAGATCGACTCCGCGGTGTTCCCCGGCCAGCAGGGTGGCCCGCTCATGCACGTGATCGCCGCCAAGGCGGTCTCGTTCAAGGTCGCGGCGACCGAGTCGTTCAAGGACCGCCAGGAGCGCACGCTGCGGGGTGCCTCGATCATCGCCGAGCGTCTCTCGCAGCCCGACGTCGCGGCGGCCGGTGCCTCCGTGCTGACCGGCGGCACCGACGTGCACCTGGTGCTCGTCGACCTGCGCAACTCGCAGCTCGACGGTCAGCAGGCGGAGGACCTCCTGCACGACGCCGGGATCACCGTGAACCGCAACGCCGTCCCGTTCGACCCGCGGCCCCCGCGCGTCACCTCGGGCCTGCGGATCGGCACGCCGGCGCTCGCCACGCGCGGGTTCGGCGACGCCGAGTTCACGGAGGTCGCCGACATCATCGCGACGGCCCTCAAGAACGGCGCGGCAACGGACGTGGACGCCCTCTCGGCCCGCGTGGCAGCGCTGACGGCCAAGTTCCCGCTCTACCCGGGTCTCTGACCATGACGGCTCAGATCCTGGACGGGAAGAGTGTCGCCTCGGCCATCAAGGGCGAGCTGAAGGAGCGGGTCGCGGCGCTGCGCGAGCGCGGCGTCGTGCCCGGGCTGGGCACGCTGCTGGTCGGCGACGACCCCGGGTCGCAGTGGTACGTGGCGGGCAAGCACCGCGACTGCGCCGAGGTCGGTATCGCGTCGATCCGGGAGGACCTCCCGGCCGACGCCACGCAGGAGGACATCGAGGCAGCCGTGCGCCGGCTGAACGAGGACCCGGCCTGCACCGGGTACATCGTCCAGCTGCCGCTGCCGAAGGGCATCGACGCCAACCGTGTGCTCGAGCTTGTCGACCCCGACAAGGACGCCGACGGCCTGCATCCCACCAACCTGGGGCGCCTGGTGCTGCGGGTCAACGAGGAGGTCACCTCCTCGCTGCCCTGCACGCCGCGGGGCATCATCGAGCTCATCGAGCGGTACGGCATCAAGCTCGCGGGCAAGGAGGTCGTCGTGCTCGGCCGCGGGACCACCGTCGGCCGGTCGATCGGCCTGCTGCTCACGCGGCGTGCGGTGAACGCGACGGTCACCCTGACGCACACCGGCACGCAGGACCTCGCCGCGCTGGTCAGGCGGGCCGACGTCGTCGTGGCCGCCGCGGGCGTCAAGGGCATCGTCTCCGGCGACATGGTGAAGCCGGGCGCCGTGCTGATCGACGTCGGCGTCTCCCGCGAGACCGACCCGGAGACGGGCAAGTCGCGCGTGGTGGGCGACGTGTCGCCCGAGGCCGCTGAGATCGCGGGCTGGGTGTCGCCCAACCCGGGCGGCGTCGGCCCGATGACGCGCGCGATGCTCCTGTCCAACGTGGTGGACTCGGCGGAGCGCGCTCTCGCGCGCTGACCACCGCTGACCATGTCGAGCACAGCGGCTGCTGCCCAGATTCGGTGGATCCTGGCAGCAGCCGCTGTGCTCGACGCCATGGCCGGCGCGGCGGTCCGGCCGATGAGTTTTCTCAGGTCGCCGGGTCGGAGTAGGTGAAGGGGCCGACGACGGTCCCCACCCACTCAGGAGGACACGATGGCTACCGTTCGAGCGCATCTCTGGTTCGCGAACAACAACGCCGGCGAGGCGGCCGCGTTCTACGCCGAGCACATCCCCGGATCGTCGGTGGACAACGTCGTCAAGGCACCCAAGGACGCGCCGGGCCCCGAGGAGGGCGCCGACTTCGTCGTGGAGTTCACGGTGGGCGGACTGCCCGTGACCGGTCTCAACGCCGGCCCGCACGTCACCCTGAACGAGGCGTTCTCGTTCTACCTGTCCGTCGAGGGCCAGGAGGAGGTCGACCACTACTGGAACCTCCTGACCGCCGACGGCGGCGAGCCCGGCGCCTGCGGCTGGTGCAAGGACAAGTTCGGGGTCTCGTGGCAGGTCATCCCCAAGGAGCTCGAGCAGCTGTCGGGCACCTACTCGACGCCGGGCGAGATCGCGACGATGAACGCGATGCTCCAGATGGGCAAGATCGACGTGGCCGCGCTGCAGGCGGCGCACGACGGGGCCTAGATCGTTCGACGGGGACTGCTCAGCGCGGCCGCCGCCGCACGACCAAGGCCTGCTGCTCGGGGAACTGCCAGCCGTACCGGAGGGCGAGGAGTCGGAGCAGGGTGGTGAGCACCACCGCGGCGACGGCGGCCCACAGCACCGGGACCCCGAGCGCCACCAGAGCCACGAGCAGGGCGGCGCCGCCCGCTGCCGCGACCGCGTAGAGCGAGCCCACGTGCAGCAGGGCGACCGGGAGGTTGAGGGTCACGTCGCGGAGCACGGAGCCGCCGACGGCCGCCGCCGCGCCGACGAACACCGCCGGGACGGCAGGCACCCCGAGGGCAAGGGCCTTCGAGGTGCCGATCGCACCGAACAGGCCGATGACGACGGCGTCCAGCGGCAGGATGACGGGGTCGAGGCGCGCGAAGATCCGCTGCAGCGACAGCCCGGCCAGGGCGGTGACCGCCGCGACGAGCACGTACCAGGGCCCGTAGATCACCACCGGCGGTTCGCCGAGCAGGATGTCGCGCAGCAGGCTCCCGCCGAGCGCTACCCCGATTCCGAGGAGCACCGTGCCCAGCACGTCGATGCGGCGGTCGGTGAACGCGCCGGCGAAGAGGGCGCCCTGGAGTGCGCCCAGTGCCACCGCCGCGAGCTCGGCCCAGAGCGGGATCCCGAAGGGGATGATCGTGTCCATGCGGGTGCTCGTTCTCCGTGCTTGTTCTGTGCCCCGTGCCCGCTGCCGGTCCCGTCCGCGCCGTGCGGGGCGTGTCGGGACCGGCGAGACGGGTCAGCGCGCGGTGGACCGTGCGGCCTCGAGGATCACGTTCGTCACGGACTCCGGCTGGGAGACCGTCACGGCGTGCGAGGCGTCGACCTCGACGAGCGTGGCGGCCGCGCGATCGGCCATGAAGCGCGAGAGCTCCGCGGGGACGGCCAGGTCCTGCGTGGCGGAGAGCACCCACGACGGGATCGACTTCCAGGCCGCGGCGCTGGCCTGCGCCTCGAAGGCGGCGAGCCCGAGCGGACGCTGTGTGGCCGCCATGTGCTCCGCCGTGGTCGCGTCGACGTCGCCCGCGAACAGCTCGTGGAACTGGGCCGGGTCGATGTACAGCTCTGTGGCCGTCCTGCCCTCTGGCGTGGTGTACGGGAACGGCTGTGCCGCGCCGCCGAGCCTGGCTCCGGGGAACTTCTCGACGAGGTCGACCAGGCTCTCTCCGGGCTCCGCGAGGAAGCTCGCGACGTAGACCAGGGCGGTCACGTTCGGGTTGCCCTCGGCCGCGTGGCTCATCACGTGCCCGCCGTAGGAGTGGCCGGCGATGACGAGGGGCCCGTCGATCGTCTTCAGCACGTCACGCAGGTACTGCGCGTCCTGCTCCAGGTCGCGGAGGGGGTTGGCGACCGCGATCACGCGGTGGCCGGCTTCGCGAAGCGCCGTGATCGAGCCGTTCCAGCTCGACGAGTCGGCGTAGGCGCCGTGGACCAGGACGATGGTCTGCTTGGTGGCGGTGGTGTTCATGATGCCCTCTCTCGGATCGGCACTGCTTCGTCGAAGACTTCTGTCTTCGTCCCCCCGCGTAACGCATCTTGAATGCAATATATTGCATGTTGGCCGCGGGAGCGAGGGTGAACCGAGACCCCGCAGCCGCGGGGAGCGCGTGAGCGGCCCGTGTCAGAGGCGCCCGTTAGGCTTCCCGGGTGCCTCTGATCGTCGCCACAGCCAATGTCAACGGGATCCGTGCCGCCGTCCGCCGCGGCATGGATTCCTGGATCACCACCCGAACGCCCGACGTGCTGCTGCTGCAGGAGGTGCGTGCCCCCGACAAGGTGGCCCGCGAGCTGCTCGACGGCTGGCACGTCGCGCACACCGAGTGCGAGGTCAAGGGCCGCGCCGGGGTGCTCGTCGCGTCCCGGCTGCCGCTCGATGAGGTGCGTACGGGGCTGGCCGCCTACGGGCCGGAGGGCGAGGTCGAGGCAGGTGGCGACACCGGCCGCTGGATCGAGGCGGACATCGAGCTGCCTGACGGCGGGACGTTCACCGCCGTCTCCGCCTACCTGCACTCCGGGTCCACGAACCCGGGCCAGGAACACACGATGGTGGCCAAGTACGCCTACCTGGAGAAGGTCACGGCGCGCCTGGCGGAGCTCTCGACGGCGCAGACCCCGGCAGTGGTCGCGGGCGACCTCAACATCGCGCACCAGAACGCGGACATCAAGAACTGGAAGGGCAACCTGAAGAGCGCAGGCTTCCTGCCGGAGGAGCGGGCCTATGTGACCCGCTGGCTCGACGAGCACGGCTGGGCCGACCTCGGGCGGGTGCACGCCGGCGACGGTCCCGGCCCGTACACGTGGTGGTCGTGGCGCGGTGCGGCGTTCGACAACGACTCCGGCTGGCGCATCGACTACCAGCTCGCCAACCAGGCGCTCGCGGGCGCGTGCCGCAAGATCGAGGTCGACCGTGCGCCCACCTACGCGGAGCGCTGGAGCGATCACGCCCCGCTGGTGGCCACCTACGAGCTCTGAACTACCTTGTCTCTCAAGAGATGAAATATCTCTAGAGCCTAACCCTGGTCAGCACCGTGCGTTGCCCGGTAGGGTCCGGCCACCGACGGACCGCATCATCTGCGAAGCGGGCCGCACGATCGAAGGGACAACGCTGTGGGAATTCTCGGCTGGATCCTCATCGGCCTGATCATGGGCGCCATCGCACGTGCCATCCTGCCCGGCAAGGCCAGGGGCGGCTGGCTCGTCACACTGGTCATCGGGGTGCTCGGGGCTCTCCTGGGCGGCTGGCTCGGCGGGGAGCTCTTCGGCGCCCCGACCAACCAGTCCTTCTTCTCCCTGACCACCTGGCTGTGGGCCTTCATCGGATCACTGCTCGTGCTGGTCATCTGGGGCGCGGTCACGGGCAGGAGGCGCTGAGCCGACCGCCCTGCGAACCTGCCGTTGGTGGGGGAGGTGCAGGACACCGGGGAAGCCAACAACCCACACCCAGCAGCCCCCCC
>NZ_JBFAKY010000017.1:0-139166 GCF_040656015.1 Promicromonospora sp. NPDC050249
GAGTACTGGTCGTACGAGTTCACGAAGTGGCTCACCGACCCCGAGTCTCCCGGGGTGGAGCCGGAGACTCGGACAGGCGCTCTACTTCGCGAACCGCTACTTCGCCGGGGTCGCGGCGGCGCGGCCCTCGAGGAAGCTCAGGAGCGTGCGAACGCCCACGCCGGTGCCGCCGCCGGGCGTGTAGCCGTGCCCGCTGCCCTCGTTGAACGCCGGGCCCGCGATGTCCAGGTGGGCCCACGGGTGGTCGCCCACGAACGTCTGCAGGAACAGGCCGGCGTTGAGCATGCCGCCCCAGCGCGGGCCGGAGTTGGCGACGTCGGCCACCTTGGACTTGATGTTCGACCTGAGCTCCTCCGGCAGCGGCATCGGCCAGAACAGCTCGCCCGAGGTGTCGGCGGCGGCCTTGACCTCGTCGCGGACCTCGTCGGTGCCCATGACGGCGGAGGTGCGGGTGCCGAGCGCGACCATCTGGGCGCCCGTGAGGGTGGCGATGTCGAGCACGACGTCGTGGCCGTCCTCGATCGCGGACACGAGGCCGTCGGCCATGACGACGCGGCCCTCGGCGTCGGTGTTCAGCACCTCGACGGTCTTGCCGCCGTAGATGGTGATGACGTCGGCGGGGCGCTGCGCGTTGCCGCCCGGCATGTTCTCGGCGAGGCAGAGGTAGCCGGTGACCGCGACCGGCAGGTTCAGCCTCGCGGCGGCGACCACCGTGGACAGGACCGCGGCGGCGCCGGCCATGTCCGACTTCATGGCCTCCATGCCCGCGGCCGGCTTGATCGAGATGCCGCCGGAGTCGAACGTGATGCCCTTGCCGACCAGCGCCACCTTCCCGTTCGGCTTGGCCGGCGTGTAGGCGACCTTGACGAGGCGCGGGCCGCGCGAGGAACCCTGGCCGACGGCGGTGAGCCCGCCGTAGCCGCCGGACGCGAGCTGCTTGTCGTCCAGGACGGTGACCTTGACGTGGCGGACGTCCTTGGCGGCGGCCTTCGCCGCGTCGGCGAACGTGGCCGGGTACAGCTCGTTGGGCGCCGCGTTGACCAGGTCGCGGGCGGCGTGGACCGCCGCGGCGACGATCTCGGCGCGCTCGGCGGCGACCTTGGCCTTCGCGTTCTTGTGCAGCGGCGTCAGGATCTCGATGCTCGCGACCGGGCTCTTGCCGTTCTTGGCCGCCTTCGCGCCGTCCTTGCCGGTGCTGTCCTTGCCGGCGTCCTTGCCGGAGGTGCGGTAGCGGTTGAAGGCGTAGGCGCCCAGCAGCGCGCCCTCGGTCACGGCGGTGATCTCGTCGTCGTCGGACGCGGGCAGCGCGATGGCCGCCGACGTGAGGCCGGCCAGCTCGCGGGTCGCAGCGCCCGCGGCGCGGCGCAGGGTCTCGGTGGAGAAGGTGCCGTCCTCGGCGCGCTCGCCCAGGCCCGTCAGGACCAGGACGTCGACCGCGAGCTTCGGGCCGGCCGGGATCTTGCGGACCTCGTCGCGCGCACCGGTCACGCCGAGCTGCGGCGCGAGCGACTCGAGCTCGGTCAGCAGATCCGTGGGGAGCTGGTCGGACACGACGGCTACGCCGTCCGACGTCTGGGCGGTCGCCACCACTAGCGCTTCGGCCTTCACGGCGGTGGGATTCTTGCTGGAGAGGGTCACGTCGGTCACGAGCCCGATCGTATCCCGCGCCTCTGACTCCCCGTCCGACTCCCTGCCCGCTGGGGCTTTCCGGGGTGTTCGTCCGGTTCGCGGCCGAGCCCCGCGCATGGATGGAGGCGCAGGTCACGCACGATCCGATTGCCGCCCCGTAGGTGCCGCCCGGTAGTCTGCGGGACGTGATCCTTGCCCTCCTGCTCCTCGTGGTCGCGCTGTGCGTGGTCCTGGCCGGGTGGGCCGGCTGGTTCGTGGCACGCGACCGCGCGGTCATCCTGAACCAGCTCTGGGGCGGTGCCGTGATCGAGGGCGTCGTCCTGATCCAGGGCGTCGTCGCGATCGTGCAGGGCGCCACCGGCGCCGGTGCGGACGACCCGCTGCTGTTCTGGGGCTACTACGCCACCACCCTGGTGATCCTCCCGGTCGCCGCGGCCTGGGCCTTTGCCGAGCGCACCAAGTGGAGCTCTGTGGTCCTGCTGGTGGCGTCCCTGACCGTCGCCTTCCTGGAGTGGCGCATGTGGCAGATCTGGATGGGGGCATGATGGCGCGAGCGGTGGCCGGACGGCGGACCGGGCAGGGCTTCGGCCGGGTCCTGGTGACCGTCTACGGGATCCTGGCGTTCGCGGCGCTCGGCCGCTCGTCCTACGAGCTGGTCGTGAAGTTCGGTGAGGCACCGGTGGCGTACTCGCTGTCGACCCTCGCCGCCGTCGTCTACGTCGTGGCGACGTTCGCCCTCGCGATCGGGACGCCTGCCTGGCGGACGGTCGCGTGGATCACAGTGGGTATCGAGGCCGTCGGCATCCTGACCGTCGGCGCGCTGTCGCTCGCCGACGAGCACGTGTTCGGCGAGTCGACCGTCTGGTCCGGGTTTGGCCAGGGCTACGGTTACGTGCCCCTTGTCCTGCCTTTCGTGGGGTTGTGGTGGCTGTGGCGGACGTCGCCCAGCGCATCCGAGGAGAGGACTGCATGAGCTGGCCGTACTCGTTGTTGTTCAACGCCGCCTTCCGTCGCATGGACCCGGAACAGGCGCACGAGCTCGCGTTCTCGCTGATCGAGCGCGTGGGCAGCACGCCGCTGCTGCGTGATCTCGTGCAGGGCGCCGTCGCCCCCTTCCTCGGCCAGCGCGCCGGCGGACCGGGCAGCGTGCGGATCTTCGGCCGTGTGGTGCCGGCACCCTTCGGCCTGGCCGGAGGTTTCGACAAGAACGCGAGAGCGGTCCGGGGCCTGACGATGCTCGGTTTCGGGTTCATCGAGATCGGCACGGTCACCGCACAGCCGCAGCCGGGCAACGAGAAGCCGCGCATGTGGCGCGAGCTCGACGTGCGCGGCGTGCGCAACCGGATGGGCTTCAACAACGAGGGCGCGGCGGCCGCGGCGGAGCGGCTGCGGGTGCTGCGGAGTACCGCGGCGGGCCGCGCGATCGTGGTCGGCGCCAACATCGGCAAGACCAAGGTGACGCCGCCGGAGGACGCAGCGGCGGACTATGCGACCTCCGCCCGGCTGCTGGCTCCCTGGGCGGACTACCTGGTCGTCAACGTCTCGTCGCCGAACACCCCCGGCCTGCGCGACCTGCAGGCGACGGAGTCGCTGCGGCCCATCCTGCAGGCGGTACGCGCCGCGGCCGACGAGGCCAACGCCACCGGCTCCGCCGGGGCCGGCAGGCGCATCCCGCTGCTGGTGAAGATCGCCCCGGACCTCGCGGACGACGACATCGACGCCGTCGCGGACCTCGTGCTCGAGCTGGGGCTCGACGGCGTGGTCGCCGTCAACACGACGATCGGCCACGACCGCGGCCCCGGCGGCCTGTCCGGCCCGCCGCTGCTGGGCCGGGGTATCGAGGTGGTCGCCCGGCTGCGCAAGCGGCTCGGCACGGGACCGGTCATCATCGGCGTCGGCGGCATCACCAGGGCTGACGACGTCCGCGCCTACCTGCGCGCCGGAGCCGACCTGACGCAGGGCTACACGTCATTCGTCTACGAGGGGCCGTTGTGGGCGTCGCGGATCAACCGCGCGCTGACCCGCTCGGCAGGCTCGACAGCAAGTGGGAGGCTGGAGTGATCCGTCCGCAGTGGGAGTGGGCCCTGGACGACGCCGAGGGGCGTCGCCTGGACGAACCCGTCACACCCGTGTTCACCGCGCAGTACGACGCCGAGCAGTGGCTCGGCGAGCACTGGCGTGCGCTGGCCGAGGCCGGCGCGGTGCAGGCGCGCCTGCTGCACGACGGCACCCAGGCAGCACCGGGCGTGGAGCTGCGGGTGCCGTGAGCCGTGCCCGTACAGGCCCGGATTCCTTCCAGGGGTCCTGAACGAGGGCAAGAACGGCATGATGGGCCGATGGAGCAGACCCCCGCGCAGCTCAACCCGGACCAGGCCAGGGCCCTTTTCCGCGCAGGCCTCCGCGTGCCCACGTCGGGCTGGGCCGCCGGGTGGACCCAGGCCAACCTGATCGCCCTGCCCCGGGCCGAGGCGTACGACTTCCTGCTGTTCGCCCAGCGCAACCCGAAGCCGTGCCCGGTGCTGGACGTGACCGAGCCGGGCGAGACGTCGGCGTCGATCTTTGCGGGTGACCTGCGCACCGACCTGCCTGCGTACCGGGTGTACCGCGACGGCGAGCTCGCCGAGGAGCTGGCCGACGTCACGCACCTGTGGCGGGACGACCTGGTCGCCTTCCTCGTGGGCTGCAGCTTCACCTTCGAGAGCGCACTGCTGGACGGCGGTGTGCCCGTGCGCCACATCGAGGCCGGGTCCAACGTGCCGATGTACCGCACCAACCGGGAGTGCCGCCCGGCGGGCGCCCTGTCGGGCCCGCTCGTGGTGTCGATGCGGCCGGTCCCGGCGAGCCAGGTGGCGGACGCGGTCCGGATCACCTCCCGGTACCCCGCAGTGCACGGCGCCCCCGTGCACGTGGGCGACCCGGCGGCGCTGGGCATCTCCGACCTGGCGGCCCCGGACTTCGGGGACGCGGTGGAGGTCCGTGACGGCGAGGTCCCCGTGTTCTGGGCGTGCGGGGTGACGCCGCAGGCCGCCGTGATGCGGTCGCGCCCGTCGTTCGCCATCGGTCACGCGCCCGGGCACATGGCGATCACCGACGTGCGGAACTCGAGCTACGTCGTGCCGTGAGTGGTGCCGTGAGTGTTGCGCTGACGGCCGGCCACGCGCTCCCAGGCCCGGACCAGGCGGGGCACGGCCTCGACCAGCTCGGCGGGTGACCGGGTGAAGGTGAGCCGTACGTGCGAGGCGGCGCCCGCGTTGTCCGGCGTGAACAGCGGACCGGCGGCGACGAGCGCGCCCTCGGCCGCCGCCGCTGCCGCGAAGGCCTGGGCGACGGGCAGGCCGAGGTCCACCCAGCAGAACAGCCCGCCGGGCGGCGTGGGGACGTCCCACGGGAACGACTCCCGGAGGCGGCCGACGAGCAGGTCACGACGCTCGCGCAGCATGCGACGCCTGCCGACCATCACCTCGGCACGGCGCCCGAGCAGCTCCGTCACGGCCAGCTGCTCCAGCACTGCCGTCGCGATGTCCGCGGACTGCCGCGCGCGGGCGAGCTGGGCGATCACCTGCGGGTGCGCCCGGACCCAGCCGACGCGTAGCCCGCCCCAGAACGCCTTCGAGGCGGACCCCACCGACACCACGTGCGGCGACGTGCCGTCCCCGGCGAACGGAGGTGGTGTATCGGAGTCCGACAGCCCGAGCTCGACGAGCGTCTCGTCGCCCACGACCGTGACGCCGTGCCGGTCGGCGATCTCCCGGACGGCCGCACGCTCGTCGGCGGAGAGCACGGAACCGGTGGGGTTCTGGTAGTCCGGCACGAGGTACACGAGCCGTGGCCGTGCACGACGCACCGTCGAGGCGAGCAGGTCGACGTCCAGCGGTCCGGCGGGCACACCTACCACCCGGCCTCCGGCGTCGCGCATGGCCTCCATGGCGTGGAAGTAGGTGGGGGACTCCACCACAGCACGGTCGCCGGGGCGCAGGTGGGTGTGCGCGAGCAGGGCGATCGCCTGCTGCGCGCCGGTGGTGATCAGGATCTCGTCGGCGGTGGTCGGCACACCGCGTTCCCGGTAGCGCGCGGCGACGGCCTCGCGCAGCGGCGCGAGGCCGTACGGCTCGTAGCCGCCCGAGTCCAGATAGGCGGGCAGCCCTTCCAGCGCTCGGGTGAAGGCCTCGTGCAGCTCGGGCGGGGCGGGCGGTGTCGCCTGCCACAGGTCCATGTGCCCGACGCCGGACACGCCGATCGCTCGCGTGGCACCCCGTAGGGTCTCGCCGGCCACCGGGGCGTCGCCGCCGGCCGGTCGGCCCGGAACCGGCCCGGTGGCGCGCTGCGGCAGTGTGGTGACCGTGCCCGACCCGACGCGGCTCGTCGCGAACCCGAGCTCGCGCAGCCGCGCGTATGCACCGGAGGTCGTGGTGCGCGAGACGCCGAGGACCGCCGCGAGCTCGCGCTCGCTCGGCAGGCGGGTGTGCGGGGCCAGCGTTCCGGACAGCACCGCCGCCCGCAGCGCGTCGGCGAGGGCCAGGTACGCGGCCCCGCCCGCATGCCACGTGCCGAGCAGCCGGGCGGTGGTGGCGGGGGAGAGCTGGCGCAGCACGGTGGGACTCGCGACGGACATGGGGCCACTCTTCTCCGATTGGCCATGGAACACAAGGCCAATGACGAGCACCATGGGTGCATGACCACGACCACCGGCCGCCCGGCCGACCACGGAGTCCTCCCCGCGACCGCACCCGAGGAACAGGGCCCGGCAGTCGTCCTGATGCACCCCGTGCGCCGGGTCGCCCAGCTGGTGCTGGGCCTCGTCGGCTTCGGCGTCGCCACGGCGATGATGCTGCACTCGGGCCAGGGAGCGATGCCGTGGGCGGTGCTGGACCAGGGCATCGTGGACCGCACGGGCCTCGCCTACGGGTGGGTGGTGCTCGGGATCGGGCTGCTCGTGATGCTCGCCTGGATCCCGCTGCGCCAGCGACCGGGCGTCGGGACGGTCGCCAACATCATCGTGATCAGCCTGGTGATCGACCCGGCCCTGTGGGTGCTGGAGCGGCTGGTGCCCGTCCCGGGGCTCCCGGCCGGGATCGGTCTGGCCCTGGGTGGGATCGTGCTGCTCGGGGTGAGCACCGCCGCCTACGTCGGGGCCCGCTTCGGCCCGGGCCCACGCGACGGGCTGATGACCGGGCTGGTGCAGCAGACCGGCTGGCCCGTCTGGCTGGTCAAGACCGGCATCGAGGTCAGCGTCGTGCTGTTCGGGGTGCTGCTGGGCGGGACGTTCGGCTGGGCGACGGTCGTCTTCGCCTTCGGCGTCGGCCCCGTGGTGCAGGTCTCCGCGCGGTGGCTCGCGCCGTCGGGTCTGACCGGGCGCCACTGACGAAGACCTCTGCTTTGGTGGCGCCCGGGCGGGCGGGCCCCCACCATTGCGGCATGACCAGCGACATGACCAGCAGCGACGTCGAAGCCCCGCGCGCGGGTATCCGTGCACTCCTGCCCGGGCTCGTGTCCCGGATCGCGTTCGGCCTCCTGCTCGTCGCGGTCGTGATCCGTGTGACGGACGACGTGACCGTGTGGGACGAAGCCGGGCTCACGGCGCCCCTCGTGGCGCACCTCCTGCTGCTACCGCTGCTGGCGCTGACGCTGTGGGCGGCAGCGCCGTCGTCCGGTGGGCTGCTGCGGCCGCGCCCCGTCGTCCTCACGCTCGTCGCGCTGGCGCTCGGCTACCTGGGCGACGTGTTCGTCACGACCGCGCTCCTCCCCGGGGCGTGGGAGGCGCTGATGAGCGGCATGGAGCTCGAGGGGCTGGTCTACGTGGCGATGGTGAGCGGCGCGGTCCTCGCGCTGGCTCTGGTCGTGCAGGTCGTCGCGTTCCGTGGATGGCTGGGTGCGGGACCTTTGCGCTCGGCCACCGACATCACCTGCTTGGTCGCAGGCGTGGCCGGGGTCGTGGTCCTGGTCGCCGGGGTCGCGCACGTGGACCTCGGCGACTACGTCGTCGGCGCGGTCGTGGCGGGCTCGGCCTGGGTGGCCGCGGTGTCCCTGCTGACGGTGGTGGCCTGGCGGGCCGACCGCCTCGCGGGCGTCGGCGGAATGCTCCACGTCGCGGCGGCGGCGCTGTTGCTGATCGGGACCATGACGGGTGGGGTCGGCGCCACCCTCAGCTTTCGGGCGGCGGCCGTGACCTACGTCGTCGGGCAGGCCCTGCTGGCCGTGGGCGTGCTGCGCGGGCTCAGGCGCGCGACGGCGGATGCCGACCTCCCGCTCTGACGGTACGGAGGCCGACCTCCGTCGCGGTCGGCCGATAAACCTGCGAGCCTCGCCGTACGTGGTGGGGGGGGTATGAGCATCGACACCGAAGATCAGACCGAGCGCGCCACCGTGCGCGTGGCTCGATCGCGTGACGACGACTTCGTCGCGTTCGTCGAGACAGCCGGGCCCTACCTCTACCGCACCGCGTACCTCCTGGCCGGCGACAGCCACCGCGCGGAGGACCTGGTGCAGACCGCGTTCGAGCGCACCTACCGCGTCTGGGACCGGGTGCGGGACCGCGAGCCCCGTGCGTACGCACGCCGCATCCTGGTGAACCAGCGCATCGACACGTGGCGGCACGTCCGGCGCGAGGTGATACCGGGCGACGACCACATCCCGGTCGGGGCCGCCCAGGACGGGTCCGGAGAGGTGGCGTTGCGGGACGCGCTCGTGCGGGCCCTCGCACGGCTCGCACCCCAGCAGCGTCGCGTCGTCGTGCTCCGGCACCTGCTGGATCTCTCGGAGGCGGACGTCGCCGCGGAGCTCGGCCGGAGCGTCGGCACGGTCAAGGCGACCAACGCCCGCGCGCTGGAACGTCTGCGCGGCATGGTCGCGGGGGCCGATCTGGAGATGGTCGACGCGCCGGTCGTGGACGCCGCCGCCGTGCTGCGCGGCAGCCGGGCGGCGCTGCGCCGCCGTCGGATGGCACAGGGCACGACGTCGGGCGTCGCCGCGCTGCTGCTGGTGTGGTTCCTGGCGGGGCCCGTGCGGGTACCAGGCCTGGGGGAGATCGCCCTGCCGGGCAGCGAGTGGTTCCGGGAGGTCACGGGCATCAAGCGGCTGCTCGAGAACCCGCTGCCGGGGCCGGGCCTGACCGCAGCCCCGACCGTTCCCGCCGCGGAGGTGGAGCCGCTGCCTGAGACGTTCGCCGTGCTGGGCGACGACACCGCTACGGCCACGCTCGCCGAGGACGGCTCGTACTTCATGGTGACGTCCTTCCCGGATTCCGGGACGCCCGAAGTGCCTGATGGCGCCGGCTCGTCCGTCGTCGAGTCCGTGGAGATCCAGGAGGACGGGATCCCGCACCGCGGTGACTACGCGGGGTCGGGAACGGTCGACGGCCTGAGCACTCCGATCTTCGACGTGGTGCGCCAGGGTGACCGGCTCGCCTGGGTCGAGACACCGGTGGTCGACGGCGGCGACCCGGAAGTCTGGGCGATCCGCGTGTACGGCGGAGCAGCCGGGTCGGCTCCGGTCACGGTGGCGGAGCACCTTGAGCCGGACCTCGCGGCGGACGGCGAGACCCTCCGCGACCCGTGGGTCGGGCTCACCGCCGGACGAGTCGTCTGGATGACCAACGGCACGGGGCCGGACGGCGAGTACCTGAGCAAGGTCTGGGCGAAGGATGCGGACGGCGAGAGCGCCGAGCAGGTCGTCGCGACGGCGGTGCGGACGTTTGCGGCCCACGACGACGAGGTGCTCACCACGGCTGCGACGCGCGGCCGAGACGGTGTGACGCGGTACGCCATCACTTCTTTCCGGGACGACGGGCGCACTGAGACAATTCGTCCCGCAACGGCCGCCGAACCGCAGGATGTCGACGGCTGGGGTACGGAGCTCGCGGCGTCCGACAGGCTCGTGGCCTGGAACGACGGTGCCGCCGTCCACGTGCTGGATCGTAGGACGGGATGGGAGCGGACCTACGAACCGGGAGCCGGCGGGGACGTCGTGACCACTATCGACGTGGCTGCGGACGACGTGGTGTGGAGCACGGTGGGCGACGACGGGAACACCGTGTACCTGGTCGACGATGCGCTCGGCGAGGGGCGGCCCCACCTACTGGACCACGGGTCCGGTACGGCGTCGGTGGCGATCGCCGGGGACCTCGTCGCCTGGCGGGTGGAGGACGTGGACGGCGGCACGGCGGCCCTGCGCCGCGCCAGGATCGAGTGATGAAAGAGGGGGTCGATTCGATTCGACGGTTGTCATAGGGTGACGACATGGTCAACTACCGGTACCTCGGCAACAGTGGTCTCAAGATCTCGGAGATCACCTACGGCAACTGGCTCACCCACGCCTCGCAGGTGGAGAACGACGTCGCCACGGCGTGCGTCCGCGCCGCCCTCGACGCGGGTATCACCACCTTCGACACCGCCGACGCGTACGCCAACACGGCCGCGGAGCAGGTCCTCGGCGACGCGCTGAAGGGCGAGCGACGCGAGTCGCTGGAGATCTTCACGAAGGTCTACTGGCCCACGGGCCCCAAGGGTCCCAACGACGTGGGCCTGTCGCGCAAGCACATCATGGAGTCGATCAACGGGTCCCTGACCCGCCTCGGCACCGACTACGTCGACCTGTACCAGGCGCACCGGTACGACGTCGAGACCCCGCTCGAGGAGACGATGCAGGCGTTCGCCGACATCGTGCGCCAGGGCAAGGCCCTCTACATCGGTGTCTCGGAGTGGTCCGCCGACCAGATCCGCGCCGGCGCCGCGCTGGCCAAGGAGCTCGGCTTCCAGCTCATCTCCTCGCAGCCGCAGTACTCCATGCTGTGGCGGGTCATCGAGGACGAGGTGGTGCCCGCCTCGAAGGAGGCCGGTGTCTCGCAGATCGTCTGGTCGCCGATGGCGCAGGGCGTGCTCTCGGGCAAGTACCTGCCGGGCCAGCCTGCCCCCGCCGGCTCGCGTGCGACCGACGAGAAGGGCGGCGCGCAGACGATCAGCCGGTTCATGACCGACGAGACGCTGACCGCCGTGCAGAACCTCAAGCCGGTGGCCGCCGAGCTTGACCTGTCGATGGCGCAGCTCGCCGTCGCGTGGGTGCTGCAGAACGACAACGTGGCCGCCGCGCTCGTGGGCGCGTCGCGTCCGGAGCAGGTCGCGGAGAACGTCAAGGCGTCGGGTGTGACGATCCCCGCCGAGCTGATGAAGCAGATCGACGACGCACTGGACGGCGTGATCGAGCGCGACCCGGCGAAGACCCTCGAGGGCATGCCGAAGAAGCGCCCGGCCTGACCCGCTCGGCTGGTCGCAAAAAATGACCATGCACCTGCTGCCAGAAACAGGCTCGTCCTGGCAGCAGGTGCATGGTCATCTCTGACCCCGCGCGGGGGCTACTCCGGGTAGCTGCCGCGCTTCTTGCTCATCGGCTTCGGCAGCCGCGAACGGCGCAGCTGGTACGCGCGCGTGATCGTGTACATCAGCAGACCGCGCTGCACCTCGCCGAACTTCGCGGTCAGGCGCTTCTTCAGCGACCGCCACAGGAGCCACGCGTCGATGATCGTCAGGAACAGGAACCCGTAGAGGCCGAGCATCACGATGATGCTGAGCTGCGGGTACTGCGAGGTGAAGAACGTCGCGAACAGGAAGATGAACGCGACCGGCAGGAAGAACTCGCCGAGGTTCCAGCGCGCGTCCACGAAGTCGCGCACGTACCGGCGCACGGGGCCCTTGTCCTTGGCCGGCATGTACTTCTCGTCGCCGGTCTGCATCGCCTGGTAGGCGCGCTCGCGGTCGATGCGCGACTTCTCGCGCTGCGCCTTGCGTGCCGCCTTGCGGTCGTTCGGGACGAGGGGGCGCTTGTTCGCGGCCTGCGCGACGTTGCGCTTGGGGGTCGGACGCCCCTTCTTGAGGGCGCTGTCCGACGTCGTCGCGGACGCGGGCGTCACGTCGTCGGGGGAGTCGCCCACGGGGGTCACGCCGTCGGGTGTCGGAGTCTTGCTGCGGGAGAACACCTCCCCAGCCTAATCGGTCGCGGCAGTGCCCCGCTGCGAGCCGTTAACGTGGGGCGGTGACCTCTGATACAACCGCGGCCCTCCGCGCCCGCGTCGCCGAGCTGTTCCCCGCCCTGCAGGCCGATCTCGAGGCGCTGGTGCGCATCCCGAGCGTCTCCGCCGCCGCGTTCGACCAGGCGCACGTCGCCGCGAGCGCCGCGGCCACCGAGCAGCTCCTGCGGGACGCCGGTCTGCCCGACGTCCAGATCCTGTCCGCGCCCCGGCCCGACGGCACGCCGGGCGCACCCGCCGTCGTCGCGCGCAGGCCGGCGCCCGAGGGCGCGCCGACCGTGCTCCTGTACGCGCACCACGACGTCCAGCCGCCGGGTGATCCCGCGACCTGGGACACCGCGCCGTTCGAGCCCACCCAGGTGGGCGAGCGGCTCTACGGCCGTGGTGCCGCCGACGACAAGGCGGGCATCATCGCTCATCTGGGCGCGCTGCGTGCGCTGGGCCTGCCCGACGGTGCGGACCTGCCGGTCGGCGTCACGGTCTTCCTCGAGGGTGAGGAGGAGTCGGGGTCGCCGTCGTTCCGTGCGTTCCTGGAGACGCACCGCGAGCTGCTGGCGGCCGACGTCATCGTCGTCGCCGACTCCACGAACTGGAGCGTCGGCGTCCCAGCCCTCACGACGTCGCTGCGCGGTCTCGTCGACGGCGTGATCGAGCTGAAGGTCCTCGAGCACGCCGTGCACTCGGGGCAGTTCGGTGGTGCGGTGCTGGACGCCGTCACCCTGATGTCCCGCCTGGTGGCGACGTTCCACGACGAGGCGGGCGACGTGGCGATCGACGGCCTGGTCGCCGCGTCCGAGCCGGAGGTCGACTACTCCGAGGCCGCGTTCCGCGCGGACTCGTCGCTGCTCGACGGCGTCTCGCTCGCCGGGACCGGCACCGTCTCCGGGCGGCTGTGGGCCAAGCCCGCGCTGTCCGTGATCGGGATGGACGTGACGTCGGTGGCTGAGGCGTCGAACACGATCGCGCCGAGCTGCACCGCGAAGATCTCGCTGCGTCTCGCCCCGGGGCAGGACCCGGTGGCGGCCGACGCGGCGCTCGCCGAGCACGTGGCGAAGCACGCGCCGTTCGACGCGCAGGTCACCTGGCGGTCCGGCGAGCAGGGCAAGCCGTTCCTCGCGGCCGGCGACACGGCGGCGATGCGCGCGGCGCGCGCCGCGTTCGCCGAGGCGTGGGGCACGCCGCCGGTCGACGTCGGCGTGGGCGGGTCGATCCCGTTCATCGCGGACCTGCTCGAGGTCTTCCCGGACGCCGCGATCCTCGTGACCGGTGTCGAGGACCCGGACTCGCGGGCGCACGGCGCGAACGAGTCGGTGCACCTCGGCGAGCTGCAGAAGGTGGTCCTGGCGGAGGCCCTGCTGCTGACGAAGGTCGGCGAGGGGCTCTAGCTCTGGCCCTTGCTCGTGGTCGAGGGCTCGCGCGGTGCGACATCCATCGCGCGGGCCCAGGCCGCGACGTCCTCGGGGAGCTCGGGGGAGGCGAGGTTCTCGCCCATGGCGTCCCGTACGACGTCGAGCGCCGAGATCCGGTTGCCCTTGCGGTCCAGGAACCGGCTGGCCACGATCCCACGGGCGTACAGCTTGTCCTCCCGCGTGAAGACCTGCTCCAGGTAGAACATGCGCTCGTCCCAGCCGATGATCCGCGTGGTGATCTCGAACCGCTCGAACGGCCGCAGGGACCGGCGGTACTTCATGGTCGACGCCGCGACCACCGGCGCCCAGCCCTTCTGGCGGGCGACCGGGAACATGCCGAGGTCGGCGATCTGGTTGTTCCGGGCCACGTCCATCATCTGCAGGTACGTGCCGTTGTTGACGTGGAGGTTCGAGTCGAGGTCGAGCAGCCCGACGCGCATCCGGGTGACCGACGGGTCGAGCAGGGTCTGCCCGGGGCGTGCCTTGCGCGGGAAGAGTCCGGTCCAGGTGAGCTGGAACATGCGAGCCATGCGACGAAGGTTATACCGAGAACCGGCAGTATCAGATACCCCTGGTGCCAGAAGCTTCGGTGCGTCCGCCGTGCGGTTGTCCGGTCAGTCGGCCTGGTACTGGATCTCGCGCCGCACCGCCGCGGCGACGTCCGCCGTCTCCAGCCGTTCCACCAGGTGCAGGGCCATGTCGATCCCCGCGGCGACGCCCGCTGAGGTGACCACGTCGCCGTCGTCCACGAACCGTGCCTCGGTGTCCACGAGGATGCTCCGATCGAGCTCGGCGAGCTCGTCGTAGTAGTCGGGGTGCGTGGTGGCCGGCCGTCCCGCCAGCAGGCCCGCGGCGGCGAACGAGAGGGCGCCCGTGCAGACGCTCGCCATGACCGGCGTCTGCTTGCGGATCTGCCGCAACCACTCGAGGTGCCCCGCCTGGGCGATCAGCGGTCGGGTACCGAGCCCGCCCGGGTAGATCAGGACGTGCAGCGGCCCGACGTCGTCCGCGCCGTGCGCCGGCAGGATCCGCAGGCCCTTCGCGAGCCGTACGCCGGAGCCGTCCCAGGAGAACGTGCTCACCGACGGCCGGAGCTCCTGCGAGTGGGAGCCCCACTCCGCGAACACCTCGAAGGGCCCGACGACGTCGAGCTCCTCCGCCCCGTCGAAGACGAAGATCCCGATGCGCAGCCCGCCGTTACCGGTCATGTGCTCGCTCCGTGTCAGATTCCGGGAAGGGCCAGCATCTGGTCGAGCGCCACGCGGGCCCAGTGGGCGTCGTCGGCGTCCACGACGATCCGGTTCACCATGCGTCCCTCCACGAGCGACTCCATCGCCCACACGAGGTGGGGCAGGTCTATGCGGTTCATGGTGGAGCAGAAGCACACCGTCGAGTCGAGGTAGTGCACGTTCTTGTCCGGATGGGCCTTGGCGACCCGCCGCACCAGGTTCAGCTCGGTGCCGATCGCCCAGGACGAGCCGGGCTCCGCGGCCTCGAGCTGCTTGATGATGTACTCGGTGGAGCCCACGTAGTCGGCGGCCGTGACGACCTCGTTCTTGCACTCCGGGTGCACCATCACGTTGACGCCGGGGACCGCCGCGCGGATGTCGGTGACGTTCTGCACCGAGAAGCGGCCGTGCACCGAGCAGTGGCCGCGCCACAGGATCATCCGGGCGTCCCGCAGCTGCTGGTCGGTCAGCCCGCCGTTCGGCTTGCGCGGGTCGAAGACCACGCACTCGTCCAGCGACATCCCGAGCGCGAGGACCGCGGTGTTGCGGCCCAGGTGCTGGTCGGGGAGGAATAGCACCTTCCCGGTGCCGTCGATCCCGCCCACCTGGTCGAACGCCCAGCGCAGCGCGACCTCGGCGTTGGACGAGGTGCACACGGTGCCGTCGTGGCGGCCGGTGAACGCCTTGATGGCGGCCGACGAGTTCATGTAGGTGACAGGGATCGTCGAGTCGGCGATGCCGACGTCCTGCAGTACCGCCCACGCCTCCTCGACCTGGCCGATCGCAGCCATGTCCGCCATGGAGCAGCCGGCCGCGAGGTCGGGCAGCACGACCTGCTGCTGGTCCGAGGTGAGGATGTCCGCGCTCTCCGCCATGAAGTGCACCCCGCAGAACAGGATGAACTCCGCCTCGGGGCGGGCGGCGGCCTCGCGCGCGAGCTTGAAGGAGTCGCCGGTGACGTCGGCGAAGTCGATCACCTCGTCGCGCTGGTAGTGGTGCCCGAGCACGAATGCCCGGCTGCCCAGGGCGGCGCGCGCCGCACGGGCCCGCTCGACGAGGTTCGGGTCGCTCGGTGCGGGCAGCTCGCCCACGCACTCGACGCCACGCTCGGAGGCCAGGTCACGGCCCTGGCCGAGCAGCAGCAGCGGGGACGGGGCAGGCTCGGAGAAACCGGGGTGTTCAGCCAGCAGGGTGCTCACGGTCACCATCATGACACGCGGTGGTGACAGCCAGACAGGACGGTGTCACGATGCGTCCGTGCACGTGCTGCTGCTTGCCGAGACCCTGCCCGACGCCGAGCGACTCGCCTCCGCGTGGCGCACCGCCGCGCCCCACGCCACCGCCGCGGCCCGCGAGGTGCGGGTGCCGGGCGCTGCCGGCTCGTCCACCGGAGGGCCGGGGCCGAGCGGCCCGCAGGCCGCCGCACCTGGCCACGGCACGGGCGCCGGCGGCGGAGTCCTGCTGGCCGGCGCGGCGATCCCCGTGGGACGGCCGGACGCCGTCGGGCCGCTCGCCGTCGGACCCGACCGGCCAGGCCCCAGCGCACCCGGCCCGGCGCCGTCCGCCCTGCCGCGCGACGAAGGTGCGGTGCTGGCGGAAGCGGCCGCACGGGCCGACGTCGTCGTGGCGTACGTCACGCGGCTCGACGGCGAGGGGCTGCACCGCGGCGTGGTGGTCGAGGCCGCCGCGGCGGCCGCCCCGCACGCCGTTCCCGTCGTCGTGATCACGGACCGCAGCGAGGTGAGCAGGCGCGAATGGTCGACCGCGGGCCTCAGCGGGGTGCACGAGGCGGCCGACGGAGACGTCACCCGCGTCGCCAGGACCTGGACGCCGGGCTGGGCGCGCTGAACGCCGGACGGTGATGGGCGCGGCCGGTCCGTGGGCGTACGATCTTCAGTACAGACCGGCGACGGGAACAGACGGACGGCCCGATGGGTTGGCACCGCTGAGACATCGACTACCGGTATGTCGAACACGATCGGGAGATGACATGACCGACACGACCACGGACATCGGGACCCACGGCGTCAACGTCACCGACGTCGCCGCGGGCAAGGTCCGTAGCCTGCTCGAGCAGGAGGGCCGCGACGACCTGCGCCTCCGTGTGGCGGTGCAGCCTGGCGGCTGTTCCGGGCTGATCTATCAGCTCTACTTCGACGAGCGTGTGCTCGACGGGGACGCGCTGCGTGACTACGACGGCGTCGAGGTCGTCGTGGACAAGATGAGCGTGCCGTACCTCGAGGGCGCCACCATCGACTTCAAGGACACCATCGAGCAGCAGGGCTTCACGATCGACAACCCGAACGCAGGCAGCGCGTGCGCCTGTGGCGGGTCGTTCTCCTGACCTGAGCTCTGCGTCGGCAACACGTCGCACGACGAGAGCGGGCCGGTCACCTTCACGGTGACCGGCCCTTCTCGTTCTCGGCCTTCTCGTTCTGGGGCAGGTCGTTCCTGGTCAGGCCAGGCGGACCGTGACGGACCAGCCGGTCCAGTCGCTCCCGTCGAGATTCGTCACGTGCTCGTGGGTCGCCACGTGCTCGTGCCCGCGCATGCGGCACCAGGCGGGCACGTCCAGCTTCGCCGCGGGATCGGTCGACAGGACGGTCAGCTCGGTGCCCGCAGGCAGTCCCTTCGCCGCGGCTGCCAGCCGGATCACCGGGATCGGGCAGCGCAGCCCCCTCGCGTCCACCAGCGTGCCGGTCATCACAGGCCGCCCACGCCGAGCATCTCGCGCACGCGAGTGACCGCTCCCGGCAGCACCGCGCAGAAGCGGTCCACCTCGTCGGCGGTAGTGGTGCGGTCAAGGGCGATCCGCACGTTCCCGTGCGTGAGCACGCCCATGGCCGCCAGCACGTGCGAGGGCTCCAGCGTGCTCGAGGTGCACGCCGAACCGGAGCCGACGGCGAACCCGTGCCGGTCCAGTTCCGTCACGAGCGCCTCGCCGTCCACGTAGAGGAACGAGAAGGTCGCGACGTGGGGGAGCCGCCCGTCCGGATCGCCCACCACCTCGACGTCGGGGATGCGGGACACCTCCGCCCGCAGCCGCTCGACGAGCTCCCGGCGCCGCGCCTCCTGTGCTGCGCGGTCCGCCTCGACCGCCTGCAGCGCCACCGCGGCGGCGAACGCGAGCGGCACGCTGACACCGCCGGGCGCCCAGGGATCCTCGTCCTCCGGCCCCACGGGCGCGGTGCGGACCCGCTGCCGGACGGCGAGCACCCCGACCCCGGCGGGACCGCCCCAGTCCGCTGGGTCGGCGGCCAGCAGGTCCCAGGTCGCGGGCACCGCCACGTGCCCGACGCTCGCACCCGCGTCGACCAGCAGCGGGACGCCGGCCGCGCGGGCGGCGTCGTGCACCGCCTCGACGGGCTGGACGGTGCCGACCTCACCGTTCGCGTACTGCAGCGCGGCCAGCGCGACACCTGGCGCGCGGACCGCGGAGATCATCGCGTCGGTGTCCACCCGCCCCAGCCGGTCGACCGGGACCGGGGAAGGGGAGGCCGCCTGCGCGGCACCCGTCGGGTGCGCGCCGCCCGCCGCGTGCGCGGCTGCCTGCAGCAGCGCCGACCGTTCGACGGCGCTGGTCACGATCGCGGTACCGGCACGTCGCCGACCGGCGGCCGCTGACGCGACGGCCGTGTGCAGCGAGGACGTGTGGCTGGGCGTGAAGTGGACCTCCTGGGTCCGTGCACCCAGCACTGCTGCGACCGCCTCGCGGGCGCCGTCGAGCAGACGGGCGGCGCGGCGGCCCTCGGCGTGCAGCCGGCGCGGATCGGCCCACCCGTCGCCGAGCGCCTGCTCGAACGCCTGCCGGGCGAGCGGGTGCCACGGGGCACGGCCGCCGTTGTCGAGATGCACCCGGTCGGGCGTACCGGGGGTGGCGTGGCTCACACGTCCTCCTGCTCCTGGGTCGTCCACCTGATCCTCGCACCCGCGCGGACCGGCCCGCCGCCACCATTGTTCTGACACGACCTGCGCGCATGTCCTGAACAGCCCGGATGGGCGCCCCGGGTGCGGAGTGCGTCACGTCCCCCAGGCCCTCCTCCGGGCATCATCAGGCCCCGGAGCGCGCTAGGCTGCATCCCATCGAGGACGAAGGTTCTGCGTGGAGCTCGGGAGGAAACCGGTGCGACGCGCCGGACGAGACGTGAAAGGCCTCCCTTGCACTCGAAGGCACCTACCCGCACCCGTCGGGCCATCCTGCGTACGTCGGCTCTAGCCGTCGCTGTCGCAGTTGTGGCTACCGGCTGCGCAAGCGAATCCGTCCAGCGCGGATACCTGCCCGGCTACAGCGACGGGGAGGTGACTAACCAGACTGCGCGCATCACCGATCTTTGGGTGGGCTCGTGGATCGCTGCCCTGCTCGTGGGCATCGTGACGTGGGGCCTGATCCTGTGGTGCATCGCGGCGTACCGGAAGCGCAAGGAAGACCACCAGCTCCCGATACAGACGCGCTACCACCTGCCGCTCGAGCTCATGTACACGGCCGTGCCGCTGATCATGGTGCTCGTGCTGTTCTGGTACACCGACCGGGACGTGACCGAGATCAACAGGGTCGACGGCACCGCGACCGAGCACATCCAGGTCATCGGCAAGCAGTGGAGCTGGGACTTCAACTACCTCGACGCCGATGTCTACGACTACGGCGAGCACGAGGCGGACCCGGGCAGCGTCACCAAGGAGGACGAGCTCGACGGCGCCATCGGCACCTCGAAGTCGTTCCCGACGCTCTACCTGCCGGTCAACGAGACGGTGGAGTTCACGCTCGACTCGCGCGACGTCATCCACTCGTTCTGGATCCCTGCGTTCCTGTACAAGCAGGACATGATCCCGCAGCGGACCAACACGTTCCAGGTCACGCCGACCCGTGAGGGCACCTACGCCGGCAAGTGCGCCGAGCTCTGCGGCGAGTTCCACTCCGGCATGCTCTTCAACGTGAAGGTCGTCTCGGCGGAGGAGTACGACGCCCACATGGCGGAGCTCGCGGCCAAGGGCCAGACCGGCGCACTGGGCATGGACCTCGCCCGTACGCAGGGTCCCGTCGACACCGAGGAACCGGAGGCTGAGCACTGATGGCCGCAGCAACCACGACCGAGCTGATCCCGGGCCTGGCGCCCGGACGACAGACGCTCGGCCGGACCGTCATCAAGTGGATCACCTCCACTGACCACAAGACGATCGGGTACCTCTACCTGATCTCGTCGTTCCTGTTCTTCTGCATCGGCGGCCTGATGGCCCTGCTGATCCGTGCGGAGCTCTTCGAGCCGGGTATCCAGCTCGTGCAGAGCAAGGAGCAGTACAACCAGCTGTTCACGATGCACGGCACCGTGATGCTGCTGCTGTTCGCCACCCCGCTCTTCGCGGGCTTCGCGAACGTGATCATGCCGCTCCAGATCGGTGCGCCCGACGTCGCGTTCCCCCGCCTGAACATGTTCGCCTACTGGCTGTACCTGTTCGGCGGCCTCATCACGGTGGCCGGGTTCCTGACCCCGCAGGGTGCCGCGTCGTTCGGCTGGTTCGCCTACGCGCCGTTGTCGACCACTACCTACAGTCCGGGGCTAGGTGGTGACCTCTGGGTCTTCGGCCTCGCGCTGGCCGGTTTCGGCACGATCCTCGGTGCGGTCAACTTCATCACCACGATCATCACGATGCGCGCGCCGGGCATGACCATGTTCCGGATGCCGATCTTCACGTGGAACACGCTGATCACCAGCCTCCTCGTGCTGATGGCGTTCCCGCCCCTTGCGGCCGCACTGTTCGCGCTCGGCGCGGACCGTCGCCTCGGCGCGCAGATCTTCAACCCGGAGAACGGCGGCGCCATCCTCTGGCAGCACCTGTTCTGGTTCTTCGGGCACCCCGAGGTGTACATCATCGCGCTGCCGTTCTTCGGCATCGTGTCCGAGATCCTGCCGGTGTTCAGCCGCAAGCCGATCTTCGGCTACAACGGTCTCGTGTACGCGACCATCGCCATCGCCGCGCTGTCGGTGACGGTGTGGGCGCACCACATGTACGTGACCGGCGCCGTCATGCTGCCGTTCTTCGCCTTCATGACGATGCTCATCGCGGTGCCTACCGGTGTGAAGTTCTTCAACTGGATAGGCACGATGTGGCGAGGGAAGCTCACCTTCGAGACGCCGATGCTCTGGTCCATCGGCTTCCTCGTGACGTTCCTCTTCGGTGGCCTGACGGGCATCATCCTGTCGAGCCCCGCCCTGGACTTCCAGCTGTCCGACTCGTACTTCGTGGTGGCGCACTTCCACTACGTGGTGTTCGGCACCGTGGTGTTCGCGATGTTCGCCGGCTTCTACTTCTGGTGGCCGAAGATGACCGGCCGCATGCTGTCGGAGCGCCTGGGCAAGTGGCACTTCTGGCTGCTGTTCGTCGGCTTCCACACCACGTTCCTCATCCAGCACTGGCTGGGTGTCGAGGGCATGCCGCGCCGGTACGCGGACTACATGCCCCAGGAGGGCTTCACCTGGGAGAACCAGGTGTCCACGATCGGCGCGTTCATCCTCGCGGCGTCGACCCTGCCGTTCCTCTGGAACGTGTACGTCACCTCGCGCAAGGCGCCCAAGGTCACGGTCGACGACCCGTGGGGCTACGGCCGCTCCCTGGAGTGGGCCACGTCCTGCCCGCCGCCCCGGCACAACTTCGCCTCGCTCCCGCGCATCCGCTCGGAGTCGCCGGCGTTCGACCTGCACCACCCCGAGGTCGTCGCCATGGAGCACCCGGAGTACAACCGTGGCGTGCTCGACAACGTCTACGGCGAGGCCGACCGGCGCGGCCAGGAAACTCAGGCCCAGCAGCGCGCAGCCGGCGACGGCGGCGAGTCGGGCCAGAGCAGCACCACGATCGTTGACGAGCAGCCGGACGAGGGGACCAGCAAGTGAAGATCGAGAGCAGGCTGTTCCTCTGGGGCACGCCCCTGTTCGTCGGAGCCGGCATCGTCTACGGCTTCATGACGGACTGGACCGAGCCCGTCGGCTACCTCGGTATGCCGCTGGTCGGCGGCCTCGTGGCGATGATCGGTGCGTACCTGGCCCTGACGGCCCGGCGCATCGACGCTCGCCCCGAGGACGACCCGAACGGCAACATCGAGGACGCCGCGGGCGACCAGGGCGTCTACGCCCCCTGGAGCTGGTGGCCGCTGGCGATCGCCGGCTCCGCCGCGATCTGCTTCCTCGGCCTGGCGGTGGGCTGGTGGGTGCTCTACATCGGCTTCTGCCTGGCGATCATCGCGCTCGTGGGCTGGGTCTTCGAGTACTCCCGAGGTATCCACTCGCACTGAGCCGTCTGTCGACGAGGTAGAACCCTGGCGAGATAGAACTGCAGCGAGGTAGAACTTGAGCGCAATGCTCGCGTTCTACCTCGCTGCAGTTCTATCTCGCCAGGGTTCTCTCGGCGGGCCGGGTCAGCGGCTGGCGGCCATCCAGCGCTCCAGCGTGGCCTGCGCCGCTCCGGAGTCCACGGCCTCGGCCGCGAGGCCGATCCCGGCGGTGAGACGCTCGACGAGCGTCCCGGAGCCGGCTCCGGTGCCCGGCAGGGTGCCGTCGGCGACGAGGCCGGACGCCGCGTTGAGCAGCACGGTCTCGCGAACCGGCCCGTCCTCCCCGGCGAAGACCGCACGGGCGACGGCCGCGTTGTAGGCGGCGTCCTGGCCACGCAGGTCCTCGACCTTGATGCGGGTCAGCCCCAGGTCGGAGGCGGGGTCGAGCCGGTGCTTCGTGACCGCGCCGTCGGCCACCTCCCACACGGTGGAGCTGGCGGTGGCCGCGAGCTCGTCCAGGCCCTCGTCGCCGCGGAACACCAGCGCGGACTTGCCGCGCTCCGCGAATACACCGGCCATCAGCGGGGCCATCCGCGCGTCGGCGCAGCCGACGGCGGCCGCGCGCGGCTGGGCCGGGTTGGTGAGCGGGCCAAGGAAGTTGAAGGCCGTCGGCACGCCGAGCTCCCTGCGGGTGACTCCCGCGTGGCGCATCGACGGGTGGAACACCATCGCGAAGCAGAAGGTGATGCCCGCCTCGCGCGCGATCTGTGCCACGCGCTCGGGGGTGTGGTCCAGCCGGATGCCGAGCTCCTCCAGCACGTCCGCGCTGCCCGACGACGACGAGGCCGCCCGGTTGCCGTGCTTCACCACGCGGAGGCCGGTGCCCGCGATGACCACCGACGCCATCGTGGAGATGTTCACGGTGTGCGCGCGGTCGCCGCCCGTGCCGACGATGTCCACCGAAGGGCCGGGCACGTCGATCCGGGTCGCGTGCCGGACCATGGACTCGGTCAGGCCGGCGAGCTCCTCGACGGTCTCACCCTTGGCGCGCAGCGCCACGAGGAAGCCGCCGAGCTGGACGGGGGAGACCTCACCGGTCATCACCTGGTCCATCGCCCACGCGGCTTCCGCCTGGCTCAGGTCCGTGCCGGTGATGAGTCCGGACAACAGGCCCGACCAGGTGGGTGCCTCGAGGTTCACGCGGTACCCGCCCCGGGGGTGGCAAGGAGCTTCGCCACTGCCTCCTGGACCTTGATGGCGTCGAGCGGGCGGGACACCACGCCGTCGGCCAGGGACCACGAAGCCAGCCAGGTGTCCGCGGGCCGGCCCGTGAGGATGAGTACCGGAGGGCACTCGTAGATCTCGTTCTTGAGCTGGCGGCACAGCCCCATGCCGCCGGTCTGGTCGGCCTCACCGTCGAGGACGAGCAGGTCCCACGTCTCGTTGTCGGCCTTGTCCACCACCGCGGCGGGGGTGGCGATCTCGAGCCACTCGATGTCGGGCGCGCCCGCGTGCAGGCGCGGTCCGACGGCGAGTCGGACCTGCTCACGCACGGTGCGGTCGTCGCTGTACAGGAGGACTCGCGGGCTCGACGTCGCCACACCGTCCGCACCTGCGCTGGTCACATCCGTCGTCATGCCGGTCATGCGTCGATCGTGGCACAGTCCCCGCTCTCGCGGCAGATTTGTCCGTGCTCTTTTCATGGCACTCTGCGGAATCGCGTCAGCAAGAGACGCCGCAGGTAGGGCGTTGGAAGGACTTTGTGAGATTCGACGCGAGCGTCGCTGGTGCTTCGGCGTTCGGGACGGTCGAACGTCGGCCATAATGGCTGTCGTGTCGACCGCAACGGCTGCAGCCACCCCCACACACCAGCACGTGACAGTCAATCGTCCGAACCCGGTCTCGGTCGGAACGATCGTCTGGCTCGCTAGTGAGCTCATGTTCTTCGCAGCGCTCTTCGCGATGTACTTCACGGTCCGGCAGACCATGCCGGCCGAGGAGTGGGCGCTGCAGGCGGACAAGCTGAACATCACCTTCTCGACGATCAACACGATCGTCCTGGTGCTGTCCTCCTTCACCTGCCAGTGGGCGGTCTTCAAGGCAGAGGCGTTCAAGCCGTCGCGCTCCGGCAAGCTGTACCAGTTCTGGACGTGGGGCATGCACGAGTGGCTCACGATGACCTACGTGATGGGCGCGTTCTTCATCGGCGGTCAGATCTTCGAGTACACCGAGCTGGTCCACCAGGGCCTGACGATCTCGTCCAGCGCCTACGGCTCGGTCTTCTACATGACCACCGGCTTCCACGGCCTGCACGTCACCGGCGGCCTGATCGCCTTCCTCTTCGTGCTCGGCCGCTCCTTCGCCGCCAAGCGCTTCGGTCACCACGAGGCCACCACCACGATCGTCACGTCTTACTACTGGCACTTCGTCGACGTGGTGTGGATCGCGCTGTTCGCGGTGATCTACCTGCTGCAGTGACCTTGTGGTACCTGCGCCCAGGGCGCGGGTGCGACGCGGCCACGTGCGGTGGCATAGGTTCAAGACAGAGAAGCTCAAACACTCAAAGCGAGACGAGGACATTTTCGTGAAGGCACTCGCCGCCCGCAGGCACCACCGGTTGGCGCCGGTCGTGCTCCTGCTGCTGGCGCTGCTGACCACGGGTGGCATCTATGCCGCCCTGGCTCCGAGCACGGCTAACGCCGAGACCGTCAGCACCGCGGACATCGAGACCGGTAAGAAGCTGTTCCAGGCCAACTGTGCGACGTGCCACGGTGCGAGCGCTGAGGGTAGGGACGGCGTGCCGTCCCTGGTGGGCGTCGGCGCCGCCGCCGTCGACTTCCAGGTGTCGACCGGTCGTATGCCGATGCAGATGAACGGCCCGCAGGCGCTGGAGAAGCCGCGGCAGTTCGACGAGGAGCAGACCGCGGCCCTTGCCGCGTACGTCGCCTCGATGGGTGCCGGTCCTGCCATCCCCACCGACGAGCAGGTCGACGCAGCACAGGGTGACCCCTCCAACGGTATGGCCCTGTTCCGCACCAACTGCGCCATGTGCCACAACGCCGTGGGCGCCGGTGGCGCACTCTCGGAGGGCAAGTTCGCCCCCTCGCTGTGGGAGACGTCGGAGCGGAACATCTATCAGGCCATGCTCACCGGCCCGCAGTCGATGCCGGTGTTCAACGACGCGAACATCACGCCGGACGAGAAGCGCGACATCGTCTCCTTCCTCGTCGAGCAGCGGGAGGGTTCGGCGGGCGGTAACGCGCTCGGCGCCCTCGGGCCGGTGTCCGAAGGCCTCTGGGCCTTCGCGATCGGCCTCGGCCTGCTCATCGGCGCCGCTGTGTGGATCGGAGCCAAGTCCTCGTGAGCGACAACCAGAACCCCCCAGCCGACACGTCCAAGGACGTGACGGTCGCCCCTCAGGCAGGCACCGCAGTCGGGCCCGCCGACCGGTTCCCCGACCCGGGTATCCCTGAGCACAAGCACCGCCTCACCGACACCGACCCGCGCGCCGCGAAGCGTGCGGAGCGGACCGTCACGATCCTGTTCGTGCTGTCGATCCTCGGCACCATCGGCTCGATCGTCGCCTACGTGATGGTCCCGCCGGACGGCACGACGGCGGGCGTCCGGCTGTCGACGCTGCTGATCGGCCTCGGCCTCGCGGTGTCGCTGCTCGGCATCGGCGTCGCGGGCATCCACTGGGCCAAGGCGCTCATGGGTGACCGCGAGATGGTCCAGGAGCGGCACCCGCTCGCGTCGTCCGACGAGACCCGCGCGGACGCGGTCAAGGACCTCAACGACGGCCTCCAGGACTCGGGCGTCGTCGGACGCCGCGGCGTGCTCAAGGGCGCGTTCTTCGGGGCCCTGGCGCTCTTCCCGCTGGCTATCGCCGTGCCGCTGATCGGCTCCGTGGGCGGCGACTGGAACATCTCCAAGTTCAAGCACACGATGTGGAAGCAGGGCACGCGCCTCGCGATCGACCCGTCGGGTCGTCCCATCAAGGCCTCCGACGTCACCGTGGGCTCGGTCTTCCACGTCGTCCCGGAGACGACCGAGGAGTTCCGCGAGACGCACGAGTGGATCACGGAGAAGTCCAAGGCCGTCGTGCTGATGGTGCGCCTCAACCCGGAGGACCTCCGGACCGACCAGTCCCCTGAGGGCGAGACCTGGTCGCACGAGGGCATCGTCGCCTACTCGAAGATCTGCACGCACGTGGGCTGCCCGGTGGCGCTCTACGAGCAGCAGACCCACCACCTCCTGTGCCCGTGCCACCAGTCGACGTTCGACATCGCGGACAGCGCCAAGGTCGTCTTCGGCCCGGCGAACCGTCGGCTGCCGCAGCTGCCGATCACCGTCGACGACGAGGGTTACCTCGTGGCGCAGGACGACTTCGCCGAGCCCATCGGCCCGAGCTTCTGGGAGCGTCTGAAGTGAGCACCGCCACCCACGACACCAAGCGCGAGGCACCGGCCAAGCCGACGACGACAGTCGGCAAGGCGGCCGACTACCTCGACCAGCGCACCACGATCGGCGTGATGGTCAAGGAGTTCGCGCGCAAGGTCTTCCCGGACCACTGGTCCTTCATGCTGGGCGAGATCGCCCTGTTCTCCTTCGTCGTCCTGATCGCGTCGGGCTTCTTCCTGACGATGTTCTTCGAGCCGTCGATGGCGCTCACCACCTACGAGGGCGAGCACCCGGCGAACATGCACGGACAGCTCATGTCCGTCGCGTTCTCCTCGACCCTCGAGATGTCGTTCGAGGTGCGCGGCGGTCTGCTCATGCGGCAGATCCACCACTGGTCCGCCCTGATCTTCATGGCCTCGATCGTGGTGCACATGATGCGCGTGTTCTTCACCGGCGCGTTCCGCAAGCCGCGTGAGATCAACTGGATCGTCGGCATCGTCCTGATGATCCTGGGCCTGGCGGCCGGCTTCACCGGCTACTCGCTGCCCGACGACGTCCTGTCCGGCAACGGCCTGCGCATCACCGACGGCGTGGTCAAGTCGATCCCGCTGATCGGCTCGCCCCTGTCGTACTTCATCTTCGGCGGCGAGTTCCCGGGCCACCACATCGTGCCCCGCCTGTTCACCCTGCACATCTTCGTGATCCCGGGCATCCTGCTGGCCCTGATCGCGCTGCACCTGTTCCTGATGGTGCTGCAGAAGCACACCCAGTACCCGGGTGGCGGCCGCACGGACAAGAACGTGGTGGGCTATCCGGCGGCGCCGGTGTACGTCGCCAAGATGACGGGCAACTTCTTCATCGTCGCCGGTGTGCTGACGTTGATGGGCGCCACGATGTCGATCAACAACGTGTGGAACTACGGCGCGTTCGACCCGTCGCCGGTGTCCGCGGGAGCTCAGCCGGACTGGTACATGCTGTTCCTGGAGGGCTCGCTGCGACTGATGCCAGGCCAGGGCACGGAGTGGGTCATCTTCGGATACACGCTCCCGCTCAACGTCCTGGTCCCCGCGGTGGTCATCCCGGGCATCCTGTTCACATTCCTGATCGTCTACCCGTTCCTCGAGGCCCGGGTCACCGGTGACGACAAGGAGCACCACGTGCTGGACCGGCCGCGCAACCGGCCGGCGCGCACAGGTCTGGGCGTCGCGTTCCTGACGGCGTTCATCCTCCTGGCGCTGGCGGGGTCGAACGACCTCATCGCCACGCACTTCGGGCTGTCGATCAACTCGATCACCTGGGTCTTCCGGATCCTGTTCTTCGTGGCGCCGGTGTTCGCCTACTGGGTGACCAAGCGCATCTGCCTCGGGCTGCAGCGCAAGGACCGCGAGCTCGTGCTGCACGGTCACGAGTCGGGCCGCATCGTCCGCTTCGCGAACGGTGAGTACATCGAGGTCCACACTCCGCTGAACGAGCAGGAGCGCTGGCTGCGGGTCAACTACGAGGCGCCGGCTCCGCTGGATATCGCCCCGAAGACGGACGCACGTGGTGTGAAGCGCAAGGGCTACGGCTCCGACAAGCGCTGGCAGGGTCTGTCCCGGTTCTTCTACGAGGACCGCGTCGCACCTGTCAGCCCGGCGGAGGTCGAGGCCGCGCACTCGCACGGCGAGCACGACCAGCTCAACGGATCCGAGCGCCAGGCCGTCGAGGCCGGCGCAGGAACCACCTCGCGGGAGCACTGAGCGACCTGCGACACCAAGCGATGGCCTGTGTCTCCCGGTCCGCGAATGCGGCCGGGGACACAGGCCATTGCCGTCCCGGCGGGCACCACACAGGCGCACGACCAGGACGGCGTCTTCCCCTGCGCACCGTCCGGTGTGCGGACCGATCCTGGAGGTACCTCAGCAATGGCTGTTTACACGCTCCCTGACCTCACCTACGACTACGCCGCGCTCGAGCCGCACATCTCGGGCAAGATCATGGAGCTGCACCACTCCAAGCACCACGCGACGTACGTCAAGGGCGCCAACACTGCCCTGGAGCAGCTCGAGGAGGCCCGCGAGACGGGCAACCTGGCAAACGTCAACAAGATCGAGAAGGACCTCGCGTTCAACCTCGGTGGTCACATCAACCACTCGATCTTCTGGACGAACATGGCGCCCGAGGCCGGCGGCGAGCCGACCGGCGACATCGCGAGCGCGATCGACGAGCACTTCGGTTCGTTCGAGAAGTTCAAGGCGCACTTCACCGCTGTCGCCGCCGGCGTGCAGGGCTCCGGCTGGGCAGTGCTGGCCTGGGACTCCGTCGGCCAGAAGCTGGTCGTCGTCCAGCTGTTCGACCAGCAGGGCAACATCCCCTTCGCGCTCACCCCGGTCCTCATGCTGGACTGCTGGGAGCACGCCTACTACATCGACTACCTGAACGTGCGCCCGGACTACATCAAGGCCTGGTGGAACCTGGTGTCCTGGAGCAACGTCTCCGAGCGCCTGGCCCGCGCCAAGACGCAGACCGCTGGTCTCATCGTCGCGTCGGCCTGACGGTCTGACCGTCTGATCGCCTGACCAGGTCCGGCGCGCCTCGCGGGGAGACCCGTGGGTGCGCCGGATCTGTCGTGTCACGGATCGCCCGGCTATTTCGTCGTCAGAGGTGGAAAGCTGCGCCCGGGTCGGTGTCTACTGGATAGGCACGGATCGATAGGCGCGTATCTCCTACCTCAGGGGTGATGACGTGGCAAAGCCGCAACGTCCGACCACCGCGATCGGCAAGACCGCCGACTATCTGGACCAGCGCACGAGCATCGGCGTGCTCGTCAAAGAGCTCGCACGCAAGGTGTTCCCGGACCACTGGACCTTCATGCTGGGCGAGATCGCCATGTTCTCGTTCGTCGTACTGATCGCGTCGGGATTCTTCCTCACGATGTTCTTCGAGCCGTCGATGGCCCTGGTGCGTTACGAGAGCGAACACCCGGCAAGCATGCACGGGCAGCTCATGTCGGCGGCCTTCCGCTCCACCGTGGAGATGTCGTTCGAGGTGCGCGGCGGTCTGCTCATGCGGCAGATCCACCACTGGGCGGCCCTGATCTTCGTGGGCTCGATCGTGCTGCACATGTTCCGGATCTTCTTCACCGGCGCATTCCGCAAGCCGCGCGAGATCAACTGGCTCGTCGGGCTGACCATGCTGATCCTGGCGCTGGCGGCCGGCTTCTCCGGCTACTCGCTGCCCGATGACGTCCTGTCCGGCAACGGCCTGCGCATCATCGACGGCGTCGTGAAGTCGATCCCCGTGATCGGCTCCTTCATGTCGTTCCTGGTCTTCGGCGACGAGTTCCCGGGCGGGCACATCATCCCGCGGCTGTTCACGCTCCATATCTTCGTGATCCCGGGCCTGCTGATCGCACTGATCGGCCTGCACCTGTTCCTCATGGTGCTGCAGAAGCACACCCAGTACCCCGGCGCCGGACGTACGGACAAGAACGTGGTGGGCTACCCCGCGGCGCCGGTGTATGTCGCCAAGATGACCGGCAACTTCTTCATCATCGCCGGTGTGCTGACCCTCATGGGCGCCACGATGGCGATCAACAACGTGTGGAACTACGGCCCCTACGACCCGTCGCCCGTCTCGGCGGGTACGCAGCCGGACTGGTACATCCTGTTCGTCGACGGTGCCCTGCGGCTCATGCCGGGCCCGGGCTGGGAGTGGGTGATCGGCGGCTACACACTGAGCATGAACCTGCTGATCCCGGCCCTGATCGTGCCGGGAATCCTCTTCACGCTGCTGGGCGCATGGCCGTTCATCGAGGCCCGCGTCACCGGGGACCACCGTGAGCACCACGTGCTGGACCGGCCGCGCAACCGGCCGGTGCGCACGGGTGTGGGCGTCGCGCTGTTGGTGGCGTTCGTGGTCTGTGCCCTGGCCGCCACGAACGACCTCATCGCCACGCACTTCTCGCTCGACATCTTCGCGATCACCTGGGCGCTGCGCGTACTCCTGATCGTGGGGCCCGTGTTCGCGTTCTGGGTGACGAAACGCGTGTGCCTGGGGCTGCAGCGCAAGGACCGCGAGCTGGTGCTGCACGGGCACGAGTCGGGCCGCATCGTGCGGTTCGCCAACGGCGAGTACGTCGAGGTGCACACCCCGCTCGACGAGGAGGAGCGCTGGCTGCGCGTCAACTACCAGTCGCCCGCACCCCTGGAGATCGCGCCGCTCACGGACTCGCGCGGCGTGCGGCGCAAGGGCTACCGGTCCGAACGCCGTTGGCAGAGGCTGTCCCAGTTCTTCTACGAGGACCGCGTCTCACCTGTCACACCCGCGGAGCTGGCGGCCGCGCACTCGCACGGCAAGCACGACGAGATCGAGGCGCGTGACGAGATCGAGGCGAAGGCGCCGACCGGGGCCGGCACGGCTCCCGGGCGGCAGGACCGCGGCTAGGCGCGCCTTCGGGGCAAGGCCTGCGGTTGTGGCGCGTGCTGGCTGGGCTGAAGTTCGTTCGGCCCAGGCTGGTAGATGTGGCCTGAGCTGAATTGTTGCCTTGCCGAACTAAGCGGCTCCAGGCTGAACGAAATTCAGCACCTCTGGCACCCGCTGCCGGAGGTGAGCTCGCCTCGGCGAGCTTCGCCCGGCGCCCGCCGCGACCTGTCAGTCGTCGAGCCCCAGGGCGAACGCCTGCTCGAGGTCTGCCTTCGAGAAGGCGCGGAAGGCGATGAGGGTCTCGGTGTTCTGCACGCCGGGCACCTTGTTCACCGCGTCGGACACGACACCGGCGAGCTGCTCGTGCTCGGGTACGCGCACGATGGCCACCAGGTCTGTCTTGCCGGTCACCGAGAAGACTTCGCTCACTCCGTCGATGTTCGCGACCTCCTGCGCGACCTCGGGGATGCGGGACGTCTCGGCGTCGATGAGGACGATCGCGGTCAGCATGCCGTCATCGTATCCACGTGCAGCGGGTTCCCGGGTTCCGGAACACCGTCGTCCGTGCTGATCTCCCTGCCGATCGCCGTGGCGGGCGTGCTGCCGAGCTCCGCGCTGATCTCGGTGCGCACCCGGTCCGACGCCCAGGTCAGCTCGGCGTGCGCACCGGCCGCGCGCACCGGACAGGCCCAGGTGTCGCTGAGATGCACGAGACGCACGCCGGGGGAGTCGAGCCAGGCGATCAGGAGGTCGGTCTCCTCCGGGTGTGCCGCCGGCGCCGGGGGAATCGGGGGTTCGACGTGCTCTGCGGTGGTGCGCAGCGCCGAGACCAGCGGAAGGGGGTTGACCCCTGGTTCCGAGACGTCGGTGGCCGCGAGCCGGCCGTGCTTGATCACCACGATCTCCCAGCCGCCGGGGCGGCCCGGTGCGTCGCCGATACCGGAGGGGCGGGCAGCGACCAGCTCGGCGCACGCCGCGAGGGGCGCCAGCTTCTGCGCCCGGTGCGCGCCGGAGACGAACGCGCGCAGCCGCCGGGTGACCTCGCCCGCCTCCTCGTACCGCTCCTGGTGGGCGAGCGTGGCGATCCGGTCCGAGAGCGCGCGCACCACCGGTGACGGATCACCGGTGAGGGCGCGGCGGGCGGCGTCGGCCACCTGCTCGTAGGACGTGTCGGGGCCCTCCGTCGCGATGCACGGCGCGGAGCAGCGGCCCATGCCCGCCAGGGCGCACGGGCTGCCGGCCGTGCGGGAGACCAACGGGATGCGCGCGGTGCACTGGCGCAGGTTCAGGGCGTCGTGCAGGGCGTGGACGGCCTCCTGCGCGGTGCGCCGGGACGCGAACGGGCCGATGTGCACGGCGCCGGCCACCACGCCGCCCACCACCGAGAGCCGCGGGTAGGCCTCGTCGGTGAGCCGTACCCAGGAGTGCCGCTCCGGGAACTTCGACCGCCGGTTGTAGCGAGGCGCATGCTCGGTGATCAGCCGCAGCTCGCGCACCTGCGCCTCCAGCGGCGTCGCGCACGCCACCGGGGTGACCCGCTCGGCGATGCGCACCATCTCGGTGATCCGCTTCCGCTTCTCGGCGGCGGTGAAGTACGACCGCACCCGCTTGCGGATGTTGACGGACGTGCCGACGTACAGGACCTCGTCGCCCGGTCCCCGGAACAGGTACACGCCGGGCGCGGCGGGCAGGTCGTCGGCGAGGTGCCGTTTGCGGCGTACCTCGGGCGGCACCGGGTCGGCGGCCGTGGCCAGGTCTTCCAGGTGCGTGATGCCCATGGGCGCGAGGCGGTCGAAGAGCGCGTGCAGGACGTCGACGGTCGCGCGCGCGTCGGCCAGCGCGCGGTGGTCGGGGGAGACGCTGGCGTGGAAGAGGTTGGCGAGCGTGGACAGCTTGTGGTTGGGCGCCTCGTCCCGCGTGACCAGGCGCCGGGCGAGCGGCACCGTGTCGACGACGGTGAACCCGGGCCACTCGTAGTCGAGCCGCGCGCACATGGCCTTGAGGAAGCCGACGTCGAACGGCGCGTTGTGCGCCACGAGCACCGTGTCGCGCGCCCACTCCAGGAAGCTCGGCAGCACCAGCGCGATGTCCGGCGCCGTGGCGACCATGGCGTTCGTGATCCCCGTCAGCCGCGCGACGAACGCGGGGACCGGCTGGCCGGGGTTCACCAGCGACTGGAACTCGCCCAGCACCTCGCCGCCGCGTACCTTCACGGCGCCGATCTCGGTGATGCCGCCCTCTGTGGCGTTCGTTCCGGTGGTCTCGAGGTCCACCACCACGAAGGTGACGTCCCGCAGCGGCGTGCCGAGCTCCTCGAAGGTTGCCTGGTATGCCGACGCGCTGATGCTCACGGGGCAGAGGCTAGCCGGAGACACTGACACGCTTGTTCGAGCCTCGCCGTCAGGTGGGAAGGCCGCACGGTCCGGCGGCGGTTCAGACCCAGGTCTCGCCGGTCAGCTGCTCGTAGATCTCGATGTAGCGGGCGCGGGTCTCCGCGACGACGTCGGAGGGGATCTCCGGGCCGGGGTAGGTGCGGTCCCAGTCCGTGAGCGTCGAGGACCAGTCGCGCACGAACTGCTTGTCGTAGGACCACTGCCCGCGGCCGGGCTCGTACTCGCTCGCCTTCCAGAAGCGCGAGGAGTCCGGCGTGAGCACCTCGTCGGCGAGCGTCAGGACGCCGCCGGCGTCGGTGCCGAACTCGAACTTGGTGTCCGCGATCAGCACGCCGCGCTCGCGCGCGATCTCGGCGCCGCGCTCGTAGATCGTCAGCGACAGGTCCCGCAGGCGGTTCGTCGTCTCCTCGCCCAGGTCCTTGGCGATCTCCTCGATGGAGATGTACTCGTCGTGACCCTCGTCGGCCTTGGTCGACGGCGTGAAGACGGGCTGCGGCAGCCGGTCGGCCTCCACCAGGCCCGGCGGGAACGCGACGCCGGACACGCTGCCCGACTCGCGGTAGCTCTCCAGGCCGCCGCCCGCGAGGTAGCCGCGCACGATGCACTCGACGGGGACGATCTCCAGGCGCTTGCAGCGGACCGCGCGGCCCTTCCACTCCTCCGGGACGTCCTCGCTGATCACGTGGTTGGGCACGAGGTCGGCGAACTGCCGGAACCACCACAGCGAGATCTGCGTGAGGATCGCGCCCTTGTCGGGTACGGGCGTCGGCAGCACGACGTCGTACACCGACACACGGTCGGAAGCCACCAGGATTACGTCGTCGCCGTCCGCGTAGACCTCGCGAACCTTGCCCTTACGGATCAGTTCCACGCGGCCAAGGTTAACCCGCGAGCCGGGACTGCTCAGGCGTGTCCAGGTCGAGCACGGCGTACCCGTGCCCGTCCAGGTGCACGACGCCGCGTCCGTCGTCGCGCGCCTCGAGACGGAGCCCCCGGGCGACCAGCGCCCGCGCGCCCGCGGCGCCGTCGAGCGGCAGGCTCACCGCGGCGCGGCCCGGGTTGAGCACCACGGCGAGCGTGCCGCCGCGGAGGTAAGCCAGGGGGTAGGCGGTGGTGAGCACCTCGACGGCCGAGCCGGCGTCGAGGCGGCCGTCGTCGTGCCGCAGGGCGACCAGGTCGCGGACCAGGCGCAGCAGGGAGTCGGGGTCGTCGACCTGGTCGGCGACCGTGGGGCGGGCCGGGTCCGGGTCCTGCGGAAGGTACGTCGAGGTGGCGGGGCTGCCCGGGCCGAACGTGTCCGCCGGCAGGTCACCCCACTGCATGGGGGTGCGCGACCCCGCGCGGTCGTACGTGGGGCTCAGCCGCGAGCCCTCCAGGGTCGGTGTGCCCGGCACGTACCGCATGCCGATCTCGTCCCCGTAGTAGACGGACGGCAGGGCGGGCCACGTCATCGTCAGCACGTGGGCCACCCGGGCCTGCTCGGCATCGCGCGCGCCCGCCACCAGCCGCGTGAAGTCGTGGTTCGACGTCGGCAGGCCGGCCACCCCGCCGCGGCCCGTCGCCGCGATGGCGTCGGCGGCGGCCTGCCAGGCCTCGACGAACGTGCGGGCGTCGCCGGTGCCGTCCGCGCCGGCCCAGGCAGGCACCTCGCCCCAGGACGGGTTCACCGTGCCTGCGCCGTTGTTCCACAGCGAGCGGAACGGCAGCCCGTCGTCGTCGCCCCCGAACTGGAGGAAGAAGTCCACGTGGAAGCCCGCCGGGACCGCGACCCGTGGGTTGCCCCACTCGCTGATCAGCACGCGACCGGGGTAGGTGCCGTCGAGCCAGGCGCGCGTCTCCTGCCACAGGCGGCCCGTCTCCACGTGGCCGGGATCGTCCTTGACCAGCGACGAGGCCATGTCGACACGGAACCCGGCGACCCCGAGATCGAACCAGTGCGCCATGATCTGCCGCAGCGCGGCGCGGTTGGCGAGCGGACCCGGGGCATCGACGGGCTGGCGCCACGGCTCCGCCGGATCCTGACGCGCGTACCCGTAGTTCAGCGCGGGCTGGATGGGAAAGAAGTTCGGCCGGTAGTACCCGCCGCGTGCACCCAGCCCCGGCTGGAAGCCCTCCACCGGCACGTCGCTCCAGACGAAGCGGTGGTCGTCCGGGTCGTCGGCGGACGCGCGGAACCACGGGTGCTGGTCGGAGGTGTGGCCCGCCACGAGGTCGAGCAGCACGGAGATGCCGCGGCGGCCCGCCTCCTCGGTCAGCCGCGCCATGTCCTCGTTCGTGCCGTAGCGCGGGGCCACCTGGAAGAAGTCCGCGACGTCGTACCCGGCGTCGGCGAAGGGGGAGACGAAGCACGGGCTGAGCCAGATCGCGTCCACCCCGAGCCACGCGAGGTAGTCCAGGCGCTCGGTGATGCCGGCGAGGTCGCCGATCCCGTCGCGGTTCGCGTCCGCGAAGGACTGCGGGTAGATCTGGTACAGCACGGTGCGCCCCAGGCGTGAGGCGAGGTCGAGGGAGGTCATGGGCGGCCCACGTTGAACGTCTCCATCCGCATCAGCGGGCGGACCTTCTGCTCCAGCTCGCCGGGCGCGACGTAGCGGCGCATCGCGTCGTCGGCCAGCTCGTTGCCGAGCGCGGCCAGGATCATGCCCTGGTCCAGCGCCAGGTAACGCTGGGAGACCTGGCCGCTGCGGACCGCGACGGCGTCGTAGAAGCCGCCCGGCCCGTAGGCGTCGAAGTCCCGCGCGATGCCCCGCAGGTTGGCCATCGCCTCCCGGGGCGCGTACCGCAGCGCGAGGAACGACGCGTGCGGCGTGACGACGCCGTCGCCGTACTCCGTGGGCGCAGGGGAACCCTCGCGGCAGCCTTCGTACGGCTGGTCGACGGTCGTGCGCTCCTGGTCCGAGGTGTAGCCCGGTCCGTCGAGCCCCAGCTGGTCGACGCCGTACTCCCGGTACCCGCCCGCCGGGTCGTTCGACGGCGAGAAGCCCCAGTACCCGTATTCGGCCTCCCGCAGGCCGTGCTCGATCTGCCCGCGTACGTAGAGCAGGTGGTTGCGGCCCCACGAGCGCGGCCCCCACGTCTCCTCGGGCACGAACAGCGGCACCATCAGCGCCTCGAACATGCTGCCGCCCCAGGTCGGGACCACCCGCATGCCGCGGTACGGCAGGACGCCCTCGAAGACGGGAACTCCCAGGTACTCTGCCCACTCGCCGACCGGCCGCGTCTCGGTCCAGGCCCAGTCGCAGCTGTCGGGGAACGTGCGGTAGGTGCCGAAGTAGTGCTTCGCCGGGATCTGCCCCTCGGCGATGCCGAGGTACGACGCGATGCGCGGCTCGGTGTTGAACGCGCCGTAGTGGTGGCCCGTGTACCAGACGTCGGCGCCCATGCCGCAGTAGTCGCCCGGGACGGGCGCGGTCTCCTGCGGGTCGGCGTCCCAGAACCCGCCGCGGATCTGGTTCTGCGCCGGGTCGTAGTAGCAGCCGAAGTCCATGCGCTCGCGGACGGCGTCCGCAGCGGAGGCCAGCGACGGCTCCGCACGGCTCGCCAGGAGCAGGCCCGTGGCCAGCCAGCCGTTGTCGACGCTGGACAGGAACGGCTTGACCGGGTCGCCGCTCGTGGGGAACGTCGTGAGCTTGGCACCCGTTGCCGGGTCGTACCAGTTGTAGAACATGCCGCTGGGCTCGTGCTTCTCCAGCCCTGCGACGGTCTCCACGGTGGTCGCCATCCGCTCGCGCGCCTCGCCGCGGCTGATGAGTCCGAGGTCCCTGGCCACCACGGTGCTCCACAGGTACGCGCCGATGTTGGTGGGCGACGTGTACCCGCCGCGGCTGCCGGGATCGAGGTCGCCGTCGATGTTGTCGTCGGGCAAGCCCGTCTCCTCGACCACCAGCGCGTCGAAGGAGCGCCAGGTGTCGGCGGCCCAGGTGCGGAGCTGACGGCGGTCCTTGCCGGAGGCCGGCGCCGCCTCGCCGTCGGCGGCGCTCGCGGCTGTGCGGTCGCTCGTGGTCCCGCTCGCCGGGACCGCGGTGAACGTCAGCGCGGCGACGGCGGCCGCCGCGACCACCATCTCGTGTCTTCCGAGTGGCCTTCTCATGGTGCGTCTCCTCTACGTCGTCGTAGTCGTGACAGGTCGTCTCAGGCGGGCAGCTTGCCCGTGCGTGCGACCTCGCCGAGCCACGCGAGGCTCGGCTTGGGCGTGCGCTCGAACGTCGTGCGGTCCACGGCGATCAGGCCGAACGTCGGGGTGAACCCGCTCATCCACTCGTAGTTGTCGAGCAGGGACCAGTGCAGGTAGCCCTCGACGCGGCAGCCGCCTGCCATAGCGCGGGCCATGGCCTCCAGGGCGCCGCGCGTGTAGTCGATGCGGCGGGCGTCGTCGGCGGTGGCCATGCCGTTCTCCGTGACGATCATCGGCACGCCGCCGGTGATCTTGTGGGTGTACTCCAGCGCCTCGCCGAGGGCCTCCGGGTGGTACTCCCAGCCGGTCAGCGTCTTCTCGACGTCGTCGCCGAACGGCACCGGCTCGCCGTCGGCCCCGATGACGGTGCGCAGGTAGCTCTGCACGCCCACGAAGTCGTCGCCGCGCGCGACCTCCAGGAAGAAGTCCTCGCGCGGGTAGGCGTAGGCGTCCCGCGCCGCCTCGGCGCCGGGCGCCGCCTGGAACACCTGGTTGGCGATGGTCCAGCCGGCCCGCACGTGCCCCAGGCCGTGCAGGATCTCGACGGCCCGCCGGTGCGCGGTGGCCTGGATCTCCGAGGCGGCTTGGTCGGGGGCGGCCAGGCCCGCCGCGTCGAGGTTGGTGCGTCGGCTCGCGCCGAGCATCATCGAGGTGATGTTGGGCTCGTTGATCGTGACCACGTGCCCGACGTCGGCCAGGATCGAGGTGGCCGTCTCGACGTAGCGGCTGAACGCGTCGACGGCGTCGGGCGCGAACCATCCGCCGCGCTCGGCGAACCAGCGCGGCAGCGTGAAGTGCAGCAGTGTCACCACCGGGGTCACGCCGGCCTCGAGGCAGGTGTCGATCATGCGCCGGTAGTGCGCGAGCTGCGCCCGCGAGGTCTCGCCCTCCGCGGGCTCGATGCGCGCCCACTCGATCGAGAACCGGTAGGCGTTCAGGCGTGCGTCCGCGAGCAGCCGGATGTCCTCGGGGTAGCGGTGGTAGCTGTCGACGGCGTCGCCGGAGCTCTCCGCGCACAGGGTCCCGTCGACGTGCTCCTTCGCCCACCAGTCGCTGTTGACGTTGCCGCCCTCGATCTGGTGCGCGGCGGTCGACGCGCCCCACAGGAAGCCGGGTGCGGTGGGCAGCGTGATCTCTTCGGTCACGGAGAACTCCTTGCTGGTACGACTACTTGAGGCCGGTGGTGGAGATGCCCTGCACGATGTGCCGCTGCAGGACGAGGAAGACGATGAGGATGGGCAGCACGATGACCGTTGCTCCCGCGACCAGCAGGCCGTACTGCACGGTGTTCTGGCCGGTCGAGTACAGGGCCAGCGCGACGGGCAGCGTGTACCGGTCGGCCGACTGGACGGCGACCAGGGGCCACAGGAAGTTGTTCCACGACCCGAGGAACGTGAGGATGCCGAGCGTCGCCAGCGCGGGGCGGGCCTGGGGCAGCACGATCCGGAAGAACGTGCGGAACTCGCCCGCGCCGTCGACGCGTGCGGCGTCGAGCAGCTCGTCCGGGACGTCGAGCATGAACTGCCGCATCAGGAACACCCCGAACGGCGCCGCGAGGAACGGCAGGATCAGCGCCGCGTACGTGTTGATCAGGTCCAGGTTGGCCACGAGCACGAACAGCGGCACGAACGTGACCATGCCCGGCACCATCAAGGTGCCCATGACCAGCGCGAACAGTGTCCGCTTGCCGGGGAAGTCGAGCTTGGCCAGGGCGTAGCCCACCATCGCGCTGAACAGGACCGACCCGACCGTCACGAGCAGCGCGACGACCACCGAGTTGAGGAAGTACCGCGGGAAGTTCAGCGAGGAGAACAGCTCGGTATAGTTGGACCACGTGACCTGGTCGGGGATCAGCGTGGGCGGGAACTGCCGGATCTCGCCCTCCGGCTTGAGCGACGACACGACCATCCAGACCAGCGGACCGATCGAGGCGGCCAGCCCGATCAGGAGCGCGACGTTGAGGACCACCGCGCGCGGGGTGGGACGGCGGCGCCGGGTCGCCGTGTCGCGTGCCAGCACTTCTCCGGTCATCACTTCTCCGTCCTGAGCAGGCGGAACTGGAGGTACGACAGGATCACGATGGCCACGAACAGCACGTAGCTCATCGCGGCCGACAGGCCGTAGTTGCCGAACCCGAACTGGTTGAAGACCTCGTAGGCCACCGAGTTGGTTGCGCCCAGCGGCCCGCCCTGCGTCATCACGAACGGCTCCTCGAAGAACTGCAGGTAGCCGATACCGGTGATGACCGCGCAGAACAGCAGCGTGGGCCGCAGCAGCGGGACCGTGATGGACCGGAACTGGCGCACCGCGCCGGCGCCGTCGATGGCGGACGCCTCGTACACGTCGCGCGGGATGCCCTGCAGCCCCGCGAGCAGGATCACCATGGAGTACCCGACGTTGCGCCAGGTGGCCATCACGATCAGCGACGGCATGGCCCAGGTCTCGTCCGTGAGCCAGCGCGGGCCGTCGATGCCGACGACACCCAGCGCAGAGTTCACGAGCCCGAAGTCGGGCTGCAGCAGGAACCGCCACACGACCGCCACCGCGACGATCGAGGTCACCACGGGGGCATAGAAGCCGACGCGGAAAACCGACCGGAACCACACCAGGCCCGAGTTGAGCAGGACCGCCAGCAGCAGCGCGATCCCGAGGGTCAGCGGCATGGCCACGCCCACGAAGTAGAGCGTGTTGCGGGCGGCCTGCTGGAACTTCGGGTCCGTGAGGGCCTCGACGAAGTTGTCGAACCCCACGAAGTTCACGGCCCACGGTGTCCGGAGGTCGGCGCCCTGCATGTCGGTGAACGCCATGTACAGGGACGACGCGACCGGCACCAGCATGAACACGGCGAACAGCACCGTGAAGGGCAGCGCGAACCCCCAGGCGGCGAGGCCCGTGCGGCGACGGCGTGCGGAGACGCGCCGCACTGTGCCGGTGCCCGACGGGACGGCCGCGGGAGGGACGGTTCCTGTGGAGACAGCCACGGTCAGTCCAGACCCGTCCCGATGGAGGTCGCGGCGTCCTGCATCTGCGTGGCCGCGTCCTCCGGGCTGATGTCGCCGGCGATGACCTGCTCGATGATCAGGTCGAGCTCGTGCTCGATCTCGGCCCAGGTCGGGATCGCGGGGGTCGAGCGAGCCGTCTCCAGCACGTCCTGGTAGACGGCGACCGCCTCGTCGTCGGCCAGCGCCTGGTCGTCCCACGACTCCTGCACGGCGGGCAGGTCGTTCGAGATCTCGAACCAGTCGACCTGGGTGGTGGGGTCGGTGGCGAACTGCACGAACTTCCAGGCCGCGTCGGGGTTGGCGGCGTCGGCCAGGACACCGAGGTTGGAGCCGCCGATGAACGAACCGGTCGCCTCGTCCGCGGGCAGAGGCACCACGCCGAACGAGTCGGCGAAGTCGTCGCCCGCCGTCGTCAGCAGGTTGGCGCGCTCCCAGGGGCCGGAGACGAACGAGCCGAGGTCGCCGTCGATGAAGTTCGCCACCTTCTCCTCCTCGACGAGCACCGGCGGGGCGAGCCCGTCGCGCATGAAGGAGGAGTAGTACTCCAGGGCCTTGACCTGGGCGTCGTTGTCGAGCGTGAACTCGCCGGCGTCGTCCAGGATCTCACCGCCCGCCTGCCAGTAGAACGGGAGGTACATCAGGGCGGTGGAGTTGCCGCGCGTCTGCAGGGCGATGCCGTGCTCGGCCCCGGCGTCCTGCAGCCCGGCGGCGAAGTCGGTGAGGTCCGCCCAGGTCTTCGGCGCCTCCAGGCCCTCCTGCTCCGCGAGGTCCTTGCGGTAGTACAGGACGCGCGACTCGACGTACCAGGGCACGCCGTAGGACGTGCCGTCGACGACGGTGGTGTCCCATGCGCCCGGGAAGAAGGCCTCCGAGTCGATGTCCTCTGGCGTGGGCGCGAGCCCGCCGAGCTCCACGAAGCCGCTGACGAGCGTGGTGCCGACCTGCATGACGTCGGGCACCTCGCCGGTGGCGATGGCCGTGTTGATCTTCTCGGTGGACGACTCCCACGGCACGGGCGTGACGTTCACCGTGACGTCGGGGTTGTCGGCCTCGAACTGCTCGGCGAGCTCGGGCAGCAGCTCGCCCTCCGTGCCCATCGCCCAGACCTCGACGGTGCCGGTGGCGGGACCGTCCGCGATGCCGCTGGGGCCTTCTGCCGTGGTGCCGGCCTCGTCGCTGCGGCCGCACCCGGTGAGGGCGAGGGCCAGCGTGAGGGTCGACGCCGTCGCCGCTGCGACGAGGCGAGGTGTCCTGTTCACGATCACTCCTTTGTTGATCCGCTGTTCCGAAATTTCGATGCTCGATCTCGGAAAGACCACGGGAGGTTAGACGCGGTGCGTAGCGCTGTCAATGGCGGCGCGTGCCGAGATATCGCCGGTCGTGGCCGGAACGGCACCAGGATTTCGCCGGAACGCGACCCAGGTACGACCGCCGTTGCGATGCACGTCCCGGCGTCGGCTACGATCCTGATTTCGGAAACTCGATCTCGCCCAGGCCGACGGAGGACCCATGGCACAGGACCAGTCCCGCATCCCGCTCGCGGTCGTCGCGGCCGAGGCGGGCGTCTCGGTCCCGACGGTCTCGAAGGTCCTCAACACGCGGCCCGACGTCGCGGGCGCCACCCGTGCGCGGGTCACGGAGGTGCTGGAGCGGCACGGGTACGTCGTCCGCCCGCCGTCGGCGAAGCCAACGGGCATGATCGACGTGCGGATCGTCGACTTCGAGGGCACGTGGTCCGAGGCTGTGGTCCGCGGTGCCGTCGCGGGCGCCCGGCGGTTCGGCCTCGACGTCGTCCTGGCGGTCGAGCCCGATCCCGACGACTGCAGCGCCTGGGTGCGGCACGCGCTGGAGCGCGGCACCGACGGCCTGGTCAGCATCGTCGCGGTGCCCGACGCCGACGCGCGGCGCGCGCTGGAGGACACGGGCACGCCGCTCGTCGTTGTCGACCCGCGGCAGCGGCCGCCCGAGGGCATGCTCAGTGTCGGCGCGACCAACTTCCAGGGCGGGCTCGAGGCGACGGCGCACCTGCTGGGGCTCGGCCACCGCCGCATCGCCACGATCACCGGCGCGCTCGAGCAGGACAACGCCATCGCGCGGCTCGCGGGCTACCGCGCCGCGATGATCCGGGCCGGCGCCCCCACGGACGACGAGCTCGTGTACGTCGGCGCCTACGGCGTGACGTCAGGGTACGAGGGTGCCCAGCGGCTCATGGCCCTGGACGAGCCGCCCACAGCGATCTTCGCCAGCAGCGACGACACGGCCCTCGGCGCGCTGCGCGCCCTGCGTGAGGCCGGGCTCTCGGTGCCGCGCGACGTCTCGCTCGTCGGCTTCGACGACCTGCCGATCGCGCCGTGGATCGACCCGGCGCTCACCACGGTGCGCCAGCCGCTCGCGGAGATGGGCGCGACCGCCGTCGACCTGGTGCACCGGGCCCGCACGGCCAGCGGCCACACGCTCCGCACCGAGCTGGCCACCACCCTGGTGGAACGCTCGTCGACGGCCCCGCCACGCCGCTGAACCGCTTACGACCGAGTGAGGGTCAGCGGGTGGGGCGCTGCGGCTTCTCCACCTCCGGGAGCGGCAGGCCACCGGGGCCTTCCTCGGACGCGGGGGGCAGGGGTTCGCCGCGGGCCATGCGCTCCTTGGCGCTGGCCGCGTACGCGTCGACGTACTCCTGGCCGGACAGCGCAAGGATCGCGTACTCGATCTCGTCGGCGACCGCGCGCAGCACGAACTTGTCGGTCTCCATGCCCTTGTACCGGCTGAAGTCGAGCGGTTCGCCGATCACGGCCCCGAGCGGCATGAAGGTGGGCAGGCCCCGCCCGGGCGGCTGGGCGACGTCGGTGTCGACCATGGCGACGGGGATGACCGGGGCGCCCGACTCCAGTGCCATCCGGGCCACACCGGTCTTCGCCTTGTAGAGGCGGCCGTCGGGGCTGCGGGTGCCCTCGGGGTAGATGCCGAACAGGTTGCCCTCGCGCAGCACGCGCAGGCCCGTGCGCAGCGCGGCCTCGCTCGCGGCGCCGCCGGAGCGGTCCACGGGGATCATGCCGATGCCCGTCATGAACCAGGCAACGATCTTGCCCTTGACGCCCTTGCCCGTGAAGTAGTCGGACTTGGCGAGGAAGGTCACCCGGCGCGGGATCAGGAGCGGCAGGATGAACGAGTCGATCACCGCGAGGTGGTTGCTCGCCATGATCGCCGGGCCTGTTCGCGGCACGTTCTTGGCGCCGACGACCCACGGCTTGTACGCGAGGCGTAGCCACGGGCCGACCAGCAGGTTCCGCATCACCCAGTAGAACAAGATTTCCTCCTCCGGACCCGGCCCCGCGGGCCCCCCGACGACAATAGAGTGTGCGCATGGCCGCATCGAACACCGACGACCGAGACGACGACGTGCCCGGCGACACCCCACGCGAGCTGGGTGACGACGACGTGGCCTCGCGCTGGGCCGACATCGTCGCAACCCTCGGCGACCTGGGTGCCTCGCGGGCCGACGGCGCGGCCGACGACCCCGAGAAGCCCGCCGAATCCTCTCAGACTTCGCGGCCGGATGACGAGAGCACCGCCGACGACGGCGCCGGCGACCGTGTCGACGGTCGTGCCGGTGAGCGCTCCGACGAGCCGGCGACCGGTGCGCGCGTGATCCTGCCCGCCGGCCCGCGCGACTGGCCGCTGACGCCGGAGATCGAGGCGCTCGAGGAGGCCGACTCCCACTTCACGCCGCCGGAGCCGCCGCCGCTGATGTCGCGCGACCCGCTGCTCACGATGGCCTGGAGCTTCGTCGTGGGTGTCCCCGTGCTGGCCCTGGTCGGGATGATCGTGTCGGCGGCGATGTCGTCGGTGTCGATCCCGCCGCTGGCCGGCCAGGTCGGCCTCGGCCTGTTCGTGGCCGGGCTCGGCGTGCTGATCTGGCGCATGCCCCACCAGCGGGACCCCGACGACGACGGACCGGGCGCCGTCGTCTGACGACGCGCCGCACTGGACGTCGTCTGACGCCGCAACACGCCGTAGAACATGTCAGAAGCTCAGTTCACCCGGGTGAACTGAGCTTCTGACGTTTTCGGCTGGGGGCTCTCAGCGGCGGGCGAGGTCGGCCGCGCCGACGATGCCTGCCTCGTTGCCGTGCTCAGCCAGCTCGATCTTCGCCACGGGCCGGTGGCCCATCGCCGACAGCTGGGCCTCGAAGCCCCGCCGGACCGGACCGAGCAGCAGCTCGCCGGCCGCGCCGACGCCACCGCCGATGACGATGAGCTCCGGGTCGAGCAGGGCCGCCACCGACGCCGAGCCCTCTCCGATCCAGCGCCCGAGGGTGGCGAGCAGCTCGATCGCGAGCTCGTCGCCCTCCTGGGCGGCCTGCGTCACCATCTTGCCGCGGATCCCGGCAGGGTCGCCGCCCGCGAGCTCCAGCAGCCGCTTCGCCTGCCCGTCGCGCGCCACCGCGGCGTGCTGGGCGTCGCGCTCCAGCGCGCTGCCCGACGCGTACTGCTCCCAGCAGCCCTCGTGGCCGCAGCCGCAGTAGTGCCCCTCCGGCACCACGCGCATGTGCCCGACCTCCGCGGCCATGCCCCATTTTCCGCGCACGAGCTCCCGCTCGGAGATCACGGCGCCGCCGAGCCCGGTGCCCACCGTGAGCATGAGCATGTCGGTGGCGTCGCGGCCAGCGCCGAACCGGAACTCCGCCCAGCCCGCTGCGTTCGCGTCGTTCTCCACGACGATGGGCAGGTCGGCGTCGACCAGCTCGGCCACCTTCGCGGCCAGCGGGTACTCCCGCCAGGCGATGTTGGGGGCGAAGTTCACGGACGTCCGGTCCGGGCTGACGAAGCCCGCCGCGGCGAGCCCGATCGCGCCGACCTCGTGCTCGCGGACGAGCTCGTTGCAGGCGTCGGCGATCGCCTTGTCGATGTGCGCGACGTCGTCGGCGTCGGTCTCCCGGCGTACCTGGGCGAGGATCTTGCCCTCCTCGTCGACGACTCCCACAGCGATCTTCGTGCCGCCGATGTCGACCCCGATGGCGTGCATTCGTCCTCACGTTCTCTCGTTTGCACGACGGCCGCCCGGGCCGTCGAGAAGGGGACTGCACCGAAAGGTGCACAGAACCAGGGTAGCGACCGCCCGGAGTGCAACACGCGGCGTCCGTTTCCCGGTATCTTTGCAGGCACGGTCAGTACTGCCACTGGAGTCAGAATGGACGAGATCTTCAGCCCGATCCTCATCGAGCTGCCCCCCACCTCCAATCTCAACGATGTTCTCGCGGATCGTGTCGGCGCTGGTGCCGACAAGCCGATGATGGAGGTCCCGGCCGGCAAGGGTGAGCCCTGGCGGGTCGTCACGGCCGGCCAGTTCGACGCCCAGGTGGTCGCCGTGGCGAAGGGCCTCGTGGCCCGCGGTATCGAGCCCGGCGACAAGGTCGGGATCATGTCCCGCACCCGGTACGAGTGGGCCGTGCTCGACTTCGCGGCCTGGGCCGCCGGCGCGGTGCCCGTGCCGGTCTACGAGACCTCCTCGGCCGAGCAGGTCGAGTGGATCCTGTCCGACGCCGACGTGAAGCTCGTCTTCACGGAGACCGCGGCCAACGCCGCCACCGTCGAAGAGGTGCGTGCCGCCTGCCCGATCGTTACCGACGTGCTCGTCATCGACGACGGCGCGCTGGACGCGGTGGCGGCCGACGGCGTGGACGTGCCCGACGCCGAGATCACCCGCCGTCGGGGCCTCGCGGGTCTCGACGACCTCGCGACGATCATCTACACCTCCGGCACCACGGGCCGCCCCAAGGGTGCCGAGCTCACGCACCGGAACTTCGCGTCGCTCGCCGTGAACGCCGTCGAGGCCGTGCCGGAGGTGTTCGCCAAGGACGGCGGACGCACCCTCCTGTTCATCCCGATGGCGCACGTGTTCGCGCGCTACGTGCACGTGCTCGCCGTCGCGGGCGGCGTGGTCACCGGGCACTGGGGCGACACGACGACGCTGGTCGACGGGCTCGGCGAGTTCAGGCCGACGTTCATCCTCGCGGTGCCGCGCGTGTTCGAGAAGGTCTACAACACCGCCGAGCAGACAGCTGCGGCCGGCGGCAAGGCGAAGATCTTCCACTGGGCCACCGCGACGGGTATCGCGTGGTCGCGGGCGCTCGACACGCCGTCGGGCCCGAGCCTGGGTCTGAAGCTCCAGCACTCGGTCGCCAGCGCGCTGGTGTACTCGAAGCTGCGGGCGAAGCTGGGCGGCCAGGCGGAGTTCGCGGTCTCGGGCGGCGGGCCGCTCGGCGAGCGCCTCGGCCACTTCTACCGCGGCCTGGGACTGAAGGTGCTCGAGGGCTACGGCCTCACCGAGTCCACCGCACCGACCAGCGTGAACCGTCCGACGGCGACGAAGATCGGCTCGGTCGGACCGCAGCTCCCTGGCTGCGCCGCCAAGATCGCGGCGGACGGCGAGATCCTGCTCAAGGGCCACCACATCTTCCGCGGCTACCACAAGAACGAGGCCGCGACCGCGGAGTCGTTCACCGAGGACGGCTGGTTCCGGACGGGTGACCTCGGGGTGCTGGACGACGACGGGTTCCTCACGATCACCGGTCGCAAGAAGGAGATCATCGTGACCGCGGGCGGCAAGAACGTGGCGCCCTCGAACCTCGAGGACCGGATCCGGTCGCACGCCCTGGTCAGCCAGTGCGTGGTGGTCGGAGACAACAAGCCGTACATCGGCGCGCTCGTGACGCTCGACGCCGAGGGTCTGCCGGGCTGGCTGAAGATGCACGGCAAGCCCGCGCTGTCCGTGGAGGAGGCCCGCAAGGACCCCGACGTCCTGGCCGCGCTGGACGAGGCGGTGCAGCGTGCCAACAAGGCGGTCTCGAAGGCCGAGTCGATCCGCAAGTACACGGTGCTGGCGGAGGACCTGACCATCGAGAACGGGTACCTCACGCCGAAGCAGAGCGTGAAGCGGTCGGTGTTCCTGAAGGACTTCGACGCGGACGTCGAGCGCCTGTACGCGGACAAGAACAAGGAGAGCCTGCACCTCATCGGCTGAGGCTCCTCGGCCGGCTGCGCCGAAGCAGAGCGGGTGTCCGGGTCCACGCGGGATGACCACGTGGGATGACCACGCGCGGACTCGGATACCCGCTCTACTTCGGCGCAGCCTCTCCGTCAGCCGGTCGTCAGCGAGATCCAGGTGTCCGGCGGCAGCTCCGGCCGGTCGGGCACCGCCCGGTGCTCCTCGGTCCACGCCTGCCCGACGGCGTCGGTGGCCACCGCCCGCCAGAACCGCACCGCCGGCGGGTTGGCGTCCTGGAACGCGATCTCCCACCGTCCCGGGAAGCTCGCCAGCACCTGCCCCGCGAGCTGTCGCCCGATGCCGGCCCGGCGCGCGCCACGCACCACGAAGAACGAGCTGAGCACGCGGGTCGGCCCGTCGACACCGCGCACCAGCGCGAACCCGACGGGCGACGCCGGGCCGCCGTCGGCGGGGTCGAGGTGTGCGACGAGGCCCCGCCAGCCCGGGTCGGTGAACGCTGCGTCGAGCCGTTCGCGCCGGAACTGGCCGCTCGCGTCGGGGAGCGCCCTCGAGACCTCCGACATGTCGTGCCGGAACAGGAGCCAGAGCCGTTCCAGCACGGGGCGGTCGGCGGGCGTCGTCGGGCGGATGGTGAGGTGTGCGGGCGCCGGGCCCGGAGAGTTCGTCATAACGGAAAGCCTCCCGGGCCGTTAGGCACCGGGAGGCTCGCTGGCATTATCTCACGTGCCGGGGTCCCGAGTCGAGGTGCATGGGGGTTCGGGGGCCGGGGCCGAACCGCAAGTTGGTCGCAGTGCCGGGTATCCGTGATCGCCGAACCGCAAGGTGGTCACCCATCCCGGCGTCGAACCGCAAGGCGCACGTCGATCAGCGCCCCTCACGACCATCAACCTGCGGTTCGCGCGCGGGAAGGACGTGGAGCTTGCGGTTCGGCGTGGCCGGGCTGCCCGAAGGACGTGGAGCTTGCGGTTCGGCGTGGCCGGGCTGCCCGGGGAACGTGCAGCTTGCGGTTCGGCGCCAGAGCTCGGGTTCCGGACGAGCCGGGGGACGACGTACCGGGCCTGCCGATCAGCCCCACGGCCCCGGCCAGGTGCTCATTCACCGGACGTGCCGGGCGCCGCCGTCCGCCGTCAGTAGGATGACGACGAAGGGTGCCGCGCGGGCGATCGCCGGCAGCGGCGCCCGTGAACGTTTCCCGATGAGAGGTGCTCCTGAAGATGGCTGTTCGTCGTGTGGCTCTGCTGACCGCCGGCGGCTTCGCGCCCTGCCTGTCGTCCTCGGTCGGTGGCCTGATCGAGCGTTACACCGAGCTCGACCCCGAGATCGAGATCATCGCCTACCTGCACGGCTACCACGGCCTGCTGACCGGCAACAAGATCGAGATCGGCGAGGAGGCCCGCGCGCAGGCCCATGTCCTGCACCGGTTCGGCGGCTCGCCGATCGGCAACTCGCGCGTCAAGCTCACCAACGTCAAGGACGCGGTCAAGCGCGGCCTCGTCAAGGAGGGTCAGGACCCGCTGCACGTCGCCGCGGAGCAGCTCAAGGCCGACGGCGTGGACGTGCTGCACACCATCGGTGGCGACGACACCAACACGACGGCCGCCGACCTGGCCGCCTACCTGCACGACAACGGCTACGAGCTCACCGTCGTCGGCCTGCCGAAGACGATCGACAACGACGTCGTGCCGATCAAGCAGTCGCTGGGCGCGTGGACCGCCGCCGAGGAGGGCGCGAAGTTCGCGGCCAACATCATCGGCGAGAACCGCGTGGGCCCGCGCATGCTGATCGTGCACGAGGTCATGGGCCGCCACTGCGGCTGGCTGACGGCCGCGACGGCCGGCAAGTACCGCGAGTGGCTCGACGAGCAGGAGTGGGCACCCGCCCTCGGCCTCAGCAAGGAGCGCTGGGACGTGCACGCGGTGTTCCTGCCCGAGCTGGAGATCGACCTCGAGGGTGAGGCCAAGCGCCTGCGCGGCGTCATGGACGAGATCGGCAACGTCAACATCTTCCTCTCGGAGGGTGCGGGCATGCACGAGATCGTGGCCCAGCTCGAGGCGGCCGGCGAGACCGTGGAGCGCGACCCCTTCGGCCACGTCAAGCTCGACACGATCAACCCCGGCCAGTGGTTCGCGAAGCAGTTCGCGGAGAAGCTGGGCGCCGAGAAGACCATGGTGCAGAAGTCGGGCTACTACTCGCGCGCGGCGGCCGCGAACAGCGACGACCTGCGCCTGATCAAGTCGATGACCGACTACGCGGTGGAGTGCGCTCTGCGCGGCGAGTCCGGCGTCATCGGCCACGACGAGGAGGACGGCGACCGCCTCAAGGCGATCGCGTTCCCGCGCATCGCCGGCGGCAAGGCGTTCGACGTCTCGCAGGAGTGGTTCGGCGAGCTCCTCGCGGACATCGGCCAGCCGCTCGTGCCTGCCGCCCCGGCGGAGCACTGAGCACCGTGCGGGCACCACTGGTAGCGGACGTGGTAGCGGACGGACCGGCGCGCCGATGAGCACTGTGACGGATCCGGCGGCGACAGATCCGGCCGAACGGTCGGCCGACCCGGCAGGTCTGGACCACTACCGCACGCTCACGGCGCTCCAGCAGCCCACGTGGCCGGACCCGGCGGCGCTCGCTGCCGCCACCGGCCGCCTGGCGCAGGCCGCGCCCATCGTGGTGCCCGCACAGGCCGACGTCCTGACCGAGCGGCTTGCCGCCGCCGGTCGGGGTGAGGCGTTCCTGCTCCAGGGCGGGGACTGCGCGGAGACGTTCGCCGAGGCGAACGCCGACCGCATCCGTAACAAGGTCCGCACCATCCTGCAGATGGCGGTGGTGCTCACCCACGGGGCGAGCACGCCGGTCGTGAAGATGGGCCGGATGGCGGGCCAGTACGCCAAGCCGCGCTCCAGCGACACCGAGACCCGCGACGGCGTGACCCTGCCCGCCTACCGCGGCGACATGATCAACGGGTTCCCATTCACACCTCAGGCCCGCATCCCCGACCCGGAACGGCTCGAGCAGGCCTACCGGATCTCCGCCGCCACGGCCAATGTTGTGCGGGCCTTCACGCAGGGTGGCTTCGCCGACCTGCGCCAGGTGCACGAGTGGAACCGCGGCTTCATGCGCAACCCCGCCTACGCGCGGTACGAGAAGACGGCGGACGAGATCGACCGCGCCATCCGGTTCATGCACGCGTGCGGCGCCGACTTCGACGCCCTGCGCTCCGTCGAGTTCTTCCTGAGCCACGAGGCCCTCGTGCTCGACTACGAACGCGCGCTGACCCGCACCGACCAGCGCACCGGCAAGGCGTACGACACCAGCGCGCACTTCCTCTGGATCGGGGAGCGCACCCGGCAGCTCGACGGCGCCCACGTCGACTTCATGTCCCGCATCGCCAACCCGATAGGCGTGAAGCTCGGTCCCGGGACGACGCCGCACGACGCCCTGGCGCTCACCGAACGCCTGAACCCGGACAACGTGCCGGGACGGCTCACGTTCATCACGCGCATGGGCGCCGGGCGGGTCCGCGACGTGCTGCCGACCATCGTCGAGGCCGTGACCTGGTCCGGCGCGAACGTCACGTGGGTGACGGACCCGATGCACGGCAACACCATCACCTCGGACAGCGGGTACAAGACCCGCCGTCTGACGGACGTGCTCGACGAGGTCGCCGGGTTCTTCGAGGTGCACAAGACACTGGGCACCGTGCCGGGCGGGCTGCACATGGAGCTCACGGGCGACGACGTCACCGAGGTGCTGGGCGGCGCCGAGGAGATCTCCGACGCGGGGCTGGCGCTGCGCTACGAGACCCTCGTGGACCCGCGCCTGAACCACCAGCAGTCGCTGGAGCTCGCGTTCCAGGTGGCGGCGATGCTGCGTGCCTAACGCCCGGGCAGTACCAGGGCGGTGACCACCACGCCGTTCCCCCGGGCCCAGCGGCCGCTGAGCACCCGGGGGAGCGGAGCGGTGTCCGCGCGGCGGATGCGCGCAAGGAACGTGCCGTCGGGGCTCAGCTCGATGCCGACGTCCTCGAAGCCGAGCCATTCGTGCCGCAGCGGGTACCACGCCTTGTAGACCGACTCCTTGGCGCTGAACAGCAGCCGCTCCCACGGCGTCGGCGGGTCCTGCGCCGCCAGCTGCTCGATCGCCTGGGCCTCACCGGCGTCCATGACAGATCCCACCACGTTCGCGGGCAAGGGGGCGTCGGTCTCGACGTCGATCCCGATCGCGAGCGCGTCGGCCGAACGGGCCGCCACCGCCACCGCGAGCCCCGGGCAGTGGCTGATGCTCCCCACCACGCCGTCGGGCCACAGCGGCTCCCTGCGCGGCCCGGGGAGCAGGGACCAGTCGTGGTGCCCGAGCTCTTCGAGCACCACGCGGGCGCACGCGCGGCCCGCCGTGAACTCCCGGCGCCGCGAAGGCACCGCGGCGGCGATGACGCGAGCCTCCGCGGGCGTCAGCGGCGATGGCGGCGTCGCGGTGCCCCAGAGGGTGTGCACCGCGGGTCCGGGACCGACGGCCCGGCGGACGAGGCCCAAGGGGTTAGAGCAGCGTCTGCGCCACCCGGCGCACCGCTGCGCGCTTGCCGCTGATCAGGGCGTCGACGGGCGGCTCACCGAGCTCGTCGTTCGGCGTGAACAGCCACTCGAGGATCTCCTCGTCGGTGAACCCGGCGTCGGCCAGCACGATCACGGTGCCACGCAGCGTCGGGATGACGCCGGGGCGGCCGTCGACCTCCGGCAGCACGAACTTGGCGGGCACCTCGAAGATGGTGCGCTCGCCACGCTTGATACCGACGACGTGCCGGTCACGGACCAGGCCACGCGCCTTGCCGACCTCGATGCCGAGGATCTCGGAGAGGTCGGGCAGGTTCAGCCATTCGCCAACGAGGGCGTCGAGATCTGTCACGGTAGAAGGGTATGCGACAGGGCACGGGCCGGGGCGCCGCAACGATCCGGCAACGGCCTGGTGTCCACAATGAGAGTTTTAGTCGGAGCGTGGGCGGCCACCCGTACACTCCCACCGTGGCTCAGGTGACGGCAGACCCTCTCATCGGCCGCCTGGTCGACGGGCGGTACCAGATAGTCGCGCGCGTGGCGCGTGGCGGCATGGCCACGGTGTACCGCGCGCACGACAGCCGCCTGAACCGTGAGATCGCCCTGAAGGTGATGCACCCCCACCTGGCGGACGGCGAGCAGGCCGCGAGCTTCCGGGAGCGCTTCGAGCGCGAGGCCCGCTCGGCGGCGGGCCTGCAGCACCACGGTGTGGTGGCGGTCTACGACCAGGGCACCGACGGCGACATGCGCTACCTGACCATGGAGTACGTGCCGGGTACCAACCTGCGCCACCTGATCAGCACCGGGGAGCTGACGCTGCGCCGGTCGTTCGCGGTCCTCGACGTGGTGCTCTCGGCGCTGGCCGCCGCGCACGCCAAGGGGATAGTGCACCGGGACATCAAGCCCGAGAACGTGCTGCTGGAGGCGGGCACCGGCCGCCCGAAGGTCGCGGACTTCGGCCTGGCCCGCGCCATCTCCGAGGTGTCCAACACGACGACGGGCACCGTGCTGGGCACCGTCGCCTACCTCGCTCCCGAGACGATCTCGACGGGGCACGTCGACATGCGCGCCGACGTGTACGCCGTGGGCATCCTCGCCTTCGAGATGTTCACGGGCCGCCTGCCGCACGCGGGGGAGGGGCCCATCCAGGTCGCGTACGCGCACGTCAACAGCGACGTGCCGCCCGTGAGCGCGTTCGCGGGCCATCTGGGCCGCCCGCTGGACCTGCTCGTCCGTGCGCTCACCGCCCGCGACCCGGACCGTCGCCCGCGCGACGCCGCCGTCGCGCTGGACGCGCTCCGGAACACATTCCGGCAGATCCCGAACGAGGTGCTGGACATACCCGCCAACGCAGCGCCGCCGCCGTCGTCGTCCGCTGTGAGGGCGGCGCGTACCGCGGTGGTGGAACGGCCGGCGGCCGGGCGCTGGGTCGCCCAGCAGCCGCCCCCGCCCCCTCCTGCGCCCGTGGAGGAGCCCCGGCGGGGCGGCAAGATCCTGCTGGTACTCGCGCTGATAGCGGTCCTCGCCGGTGCCTGGTGGTACACCGAGAGCGGCCCGGGTGCCTACTCGGTGGTGCCCGACGGCGTGGTGGGTGCCAGCGCGCAGGCTGCCGAGGAGGCGCTGACCGGGGTCGGGCTGACGTCGTCGAGCGTCGAGCAGCACGACTCCGACGTACCGGAGGGCGAGGTCATCTCGGTGGTGCCCGACGAGGGGCAGCGCTGGCACCGCGACCAGCCGGTGCGCCTGGTGGTCTCGCTGGGGCAGGAGCTGGCCGAGGTGCCGGAGGGCCTGGTCGGCATGCTGGAGGACGAGGCGCGGTCCGCCCTGGAGGGTGTGGGTTTCACCGATATCAAGGTCTCGCGCGAGTACACGAACGACGGCCCGCGAGACGAGGTCATCTGGGCCTCGGTCCGTGACGGCATGGTGCCGACGGACGAGCCCGTCCGGCTGACCGTCTCGGACGGCCCGCCGCCGGTCGTCGTGCCCGACGTCGCTGGGCTGGAGGTCGACGACGCCACCGACGCGCTGAGCGCCGAGGGGTTCAAGGTGGCGCGCGACGACGCCTTCGACGAGACGGTGCCGGCCGGCACGGTAATCCGGACCGACCCCGGCGAGGGCAAGGGCGCCGAGCAGGGCGGCACCGTCACGCTCGTCGTCAGCATGGGCCCGGAGGGCACCGTCCCCTACGTCGTCGGCATGACCGTCGAGGAAGCGCGGGAACTGCTCGAGAAGGCCGGCTACGACGTGGAGGTACGCGGCTTCGGCGAGCTGTTCGGCGGCGTCCTGGAGTCCGATCCGGCCGCTGGGGAGCAGCTGGAGCAGGGCGGCGTCGTCACGATCTGGACCCTGTGACCTGACCGGCGCGGTTCACGCAGCCCGGTCGACGGCGGCGTGGGCCAGGTCGGTCAGCACGCTCCGGCCCGGCTCGCTCAGTTCCGCGAGGTCCAGCAGGGCGTGCGCCCGGACGGCGAGGTCGTCGATGAGGTGCTCGACGGCGTCCAGCGCACCCGAGCCGACGATCACCTCGCGGACCCTGGTGACGTCCTCCTCGGAGAGGTAGGGGTCCCCGAGCGCCGCGGTCAGCGTCGCGGCGTCGGACCCGTCCGGGTCGGGCAGCAGGGCGAGGGTGCGCGCCACGACCACCGTGCGCTTGCCCTCGCGCAGGTCGTCGCCGGCGGGCTTGCCCGTGACCGCCGGGTCGCCGAAGACACCGAGCACGTCGTCGCGGAGCTGGAAGGCCTCGCCCAGGGGCAGGCCGGCCGCCTCGATCCCGGCCGCCGCCTGCCTTCCCCGGCCGGCCAGCAGCGCGCCCAGCGCGAGCGGCGCGGCCACGGAGTAGCTGGCGGACTTGGCGCGCAGCACCTTCCGCGCCCGCTCCTCGTCCGAGGCGGGGTCGTCGCCCCAGGGCTCCGCCTGGACCAGCACGTCGAGGTACTGGCCGACGACCACCTCGCTCTGCATGGTGTCGAACCGGGCGCGGGCCGCCTCGGCGACCTCGGCCGGAAGCGGCGCGAGCGCCGCGGAGAGCTCACGCTGGGCGGCGAGGAGCACGAGGTCCCCGAGCAGGATCGCCGTCGCGTCGCCGAACCGCACCGGCTCGCCGGACCAGCCGGCGTCAGCATGCTTGGCGGCGAACGCGCGGTGTGTGGTGGGGCGGCCGCGGCGGGTGTCGGAGTTGTCCATCACGTCGTCGTGCAGCAGGGCCGCGGCCTGGAAGAGCTCGAGCGCGGCGCCCACCCGGACCGTGGCCACCCTGGCCACGTCGGTGGGATCGGGGGAGCCGCCATGTGCCCGGAAGGACCAGTAGCAGAACGCGGCCCGCAGCCGCTTGCCGCCCATCAGCAGCCCTGCCGCTTCCTCGACGATCGCCTCGGCGCTGGGGTTGATCGCGCCGACCTCGGCGGCCAGCCGGCCGAGGTGAGCGGTCACCGCGGCATCGACGTCGGCACGGAGATTCTCGGTGTCGAGCAGGGCTGCGGGGTTCAGGGCACCGGTACGGGCGGGTGATACGGACACGGCACCAGCCTATGGGGTACGGACCGTGCCGCTGATCGAGGCGAGGCGCCGCTCCCCGTCGTCCAGCACACCCACGACCAGCGACTCCTGGATCTCGCCCGCCTTCGTCCGGGAGACCCGCAGGAAGGCGGTCTGAGCGGTCAGGCCGCTCGACTCCGGGGCCGCGATCTGCTCGAAACCCTGCTCGACCAGGATCTGCTTGGCCTGGGCGACCACCTTCGAGGTCGGCAGACCCGACGCCAGGTTGAGCGTCACCTGCGTCATCGGGACCGGCTTGCTCTTCGAGCCCTTCGTGTCCTCCGGAGCAGGTGCGGGAGCCGCCGAGGAGGCGAGCAGCGTGGCCCCCTCCGGCATCGGGAACAGGTCCACCGGGAAACCCTCCGCATAGGTGGCGACCGCGGACGAGGGGTCGAAGGTCGGCAGCTCGGCAGGGCCGCCCGACACCGCCGCGCGGGCCTCCGGCGTGCTCTCCGCGGTCGCGCCCGACGTCCGCGGCTCCGTCCCGGCGCTGCCGGTGCCGCACCCCGCTGTCGCGAGCGCCAGCCCGATCGCGGCGGCGAGCGCTGCCGTGCGGCGGGCGGTGGCGAGGTGGGGCACGTTGCACACGGTAGCGGGAGAGACCCTCGCGAGGACAGCGCGCGGCGCCGAGCCCGACCACAGGAGATCCGTTGTCCACACGGCGCTCCTGGGCGCGCCGCGACCCCGGCGAGCGGCTGGGATCGAGGCATGAACCCCAAGGACATCACCTCGAAGAACCTCGGCCGGCGGTCGGCGGCGCCGACCGCCACGGTGGTCCGCGTCGCCGGACCGGAGGACCTGCTCGCCTACATCCCGTACCGGCTCGGCTTCGAGCCCGCTGAGTCGGTGGTCGCGGTGAGCCTGACCGGGCCGCGCCAGCGGGTAGGGCTCGTGGCCAGGGTCGACCTCGCCGACCTCCGCCTGCGGCAGCCGGACGATCCGGACGGGCCCGACGGCGCGGCCACCGCCCGCTGGCTGACCGACCACGTGGTGGCCGACGGCGCGGACCGCGCCGTGGTGGTCCTGTACACCGCCACCGACCCGACCGTGCCGTCGGGGGCCGCGCGCCGCGCCGTCGACCTGTTGCGAGCACGGCTCGAACGCAGGCTCCCCGGCACCGAGGCCTGGCTCGTCGCCCCGACGGGTTTCCGGGCGCTCGACTGCGCGGACCCGACGTGCTGCCCGGCGGAGGGCCGGCCGCTGTCCGTGCTGAAGAGCAGCCGGGTCGCCGCGCACATGGTGCTCGAGGGCCGCACCGTTGCCGGCACCCGCGAGGAGCGGTACGCCCTGCGCGCCGCGCCCGAGCACGCAAGGACCCAGGCCCGGCGCGCGGCGGCCCGCTGGACCGACACCTACCGTCGGCTCCTGAACGGCACCAGGTTCTCGGACGGCGGTGGACCCGTCGACCGCACGACCCCGGCCGGTCGCGCCGAGCAACGGCAGGGGGCCGCCTTCGGGCCGCGGGCGGTCGAGGCGCACGCCCTGCGCGCCGAGCGTGAGCTGGGGGACTGGGGCGCCGAGAGCCTCGACCTGTGGCGCTCCGCGATGCGCGTCGCGGGCGACGTGCGGCCGGGACAACCACTGACGCTGTCTCCGGTCGACCTCGGGAAGATCGGTGCGGCGCTCGCGGACATTCCCGTGCGGGACGCGGTGCTGCTGAGCCTGGCGCCGGGCACCGAGGAGGCGGCGCTGCGGACCGCGCGCCGGCAGACGGACGGCGACACGGACACGGCGACGGGGGCGGTGATGGCGCGGATCGTCGACCCGGAGCAGGGCGTCCCGCCGGACGAGGCGATCACTCGTGCGGCGCGTCACGTGCTGGAGGCCGTTGTCACGCATGTCCCACGGAACCGACGGGCCCCCGCCTACGTGCTGCTGGCGCTCATCGCGTGGTGGCGCGGTGACGGCGGCCTGGCTGCCGAGCGGGTCTCCGACACGCTCGGCGTGGATCCTGGCTACCGGCTCGCGCTGCTGCTCCGTGGGGCGATCGCCGGGGGAGTGCCTCCGGGCTGGGTGCGGCGCGAGCAGGGTTCGCGGCAGGGTCCGCTCGGCGGGGAGCCGGGACCGGAGGAGGTGGCGGCCGTGTGACGCACCGCGGGGGACGCACTGCGGGGAATGCACTGCGGGGGACGCACTGCGGGTGAGGCACTGCGAGGGTCGTGACGTGCGGTAGCGTCGGGAGCATGACGATCGTCGTCGGCCACCTCGCCACGCCAGAGGGCCAAGAGGCTCTCAGCTCCGCTGTCACCGAGGCCAGGGAGCGCAACGTCCCGCTGGTCGTCGTCACCAACGGCAAGCGCCCGGAGGACGAGTGCAGGGCCGAGGCCGACGAGCTCGTCAGCAGCCTCGCCGGCGACGTCGACGTGCGGGTGGAGCACGGCACCGGCGACCTCGCCGAGGACCTGATCCGCATCGCCACGAGCGCCGGCGCCGATCTCATCGTGATCGGCCTGCGCAAGCGCAGCCCCGTCGGAAAGCTCATCCTGGGCGCGGGTGCCCAGCGGATTCTGGTCGAGGCGCCGTGCCCGGTCCTGGCGGTGAAGGTCTGACGCGGTGAGGTCCGACGAGGTGAAGTCTGCCGCGGTCAGGATCTGACCCGATCCGACCGGTTGCCGGTCCCGGCCCTGGTCACGAGCCTGGCCCCGAGCAGTTCGCCGGAAACGGGAATGGTCGGGCCGTGTGGTTCGTTGACTCTTGGCACGCGAGATCAGATACACCCGCGGGGCTGCCCCGCCAGACGTGACTTCGCACTGACTTTGCCCATATCACCGCGTTCGTCGCGGCGTACATGGAGGCCGACGGTACAATATATATGTTCGCCGGCGGAAGAAGAAGGTCCAGTGAAGGCCCCGCCGGCGGTACACCGCCCCCTCGAATGCCGAAAGGTCGGTTTGTGGCGCCCACTCCGCTGAAAGCCCCCCAGGATACCGCTCCTGTCCCTGCACGCGACAACCTGCCCCGAGAGTTCGAGCATCCTGCCCTGCAGGAGCTCCTTGCTCGAGGTGCCGCCGACGGCTCGGTCGACGCCGAGAGCTTCCGGCGCGCATGCGAGAACGCGGAGGTCGGTGACGCCAGGCGGCTCAAGGCGGTGCTGCGCGCACTGGCCAACGCCGGCGTGCAGGTTGGACTGCCTACCGTGACCAAGGTCGCCGCCGCCGCGGCTACCCGCTCCACCGCGGTCGCCAAGGCGCCCGCCGACGGCGACGAGGCGAAGCCCGCCCGGCGCACCCGTGCGACGGCCGCCAAGGCCCCCGCCAAGAAGGCTCCGGCGCGCTCCACCGCGAAGCCGAAGGACGCCGACGAGATCGACGAGGTCGACGACATCGAGCTGATCGACGTCGACGACGTCGACCTCGACGACGAGGCCGCCACGACCGCGCGCAAGAAGCCGGCGGCGAAGACCGCCGCCAAGAAGCCCGCCGCTCGGGGCAAGTCGAAGTACGACAACATCGAGCCCGACGGCGTCGCCGTCGAGGACCCCGAGGAAGAGTCCGACGCCGGTCCCGAGATCGTCACCAAGGCGACCCGCGGTCGCGGTGGCAAGGCGGCGAAGGAGGGTGACGAGAGCGCAGGCTTCGTCGTCTCCGACAAGGACGACGACGACCAGCCCGCGCAGCAGGTCGTCACCGCCGGCGCCACGGCCGACCCGGTCAAGGACTACCTGAAGCAGATCGGTAAGGTCGCGCTGCTGAACGCGGAGCAGGAGGTCGAGCTCGCCAAGCGCATCGAGGCCGGCCTGTTCGCGGAAGAGCGCCTTGCCACCACGGAGTTCAACCGGGACGACAAGGACCAGCGCCGGTTCGAGCGCGACCTCAAGTGGATCGCGCACGACGGCAAGCGCGCCAAGAACCACCTGCTGGAGGCCAACCTCCGACTCGTGGTCTCCCTGGCCAAGCGCTACACGGGCCGCGGCATGCTGTTCCTGGACCTGATCCAGGAGGGCAACCTCGGTCTGATCCGTGCGGTCGAGAAGTTCGACTACACCAAGGGCTACAAGTTCTCGACGTACGCCACCTGGTGGATCCGTCAGGCGATCACCCGAGCCATGGCCGACCAGGCCCGTACCATCCGTATCCCGGTGCACATGGTCGAGGTCATCAACAAGCTGGCCCGTGTGCAGCGCCAGATGCTCCAGGACCTGGGCCGCGAGCCCACGCCGGAGGAGCTGGCCAAGGAACTCGACATGACGCCCGAGAAGGTGGTCGAGGTCCAGAAGTACGGCCGCGAGCCCATCTCGCTGAGCACCCCGCTCGGTGAGGACGGCGACAGCGAGTTCGGCGACCTCATCGAGGACTCCGAGGCGGTCGTGCCAGCGGACGCGGTGTCGTTCACGCTCCTGCAGGAGCAGCTGCACCAGGTGCTCGACACGCTCTCAGAGCGCGAGGCCGGCGTGGTCTCCATGCGGTTCGGCCTGCAGGACGGCCAGCCCAAGACGCTCGACGAGATCGGCAAGGTCTACGGCGTGACGCGTGAGCGCATCCGCCAGATCGAGTCCAAGACGATGTCGAAGCTGCGCCACCCCTCGCGGTCGCAGGTGCTGCGCGACTACCTCGACTAGGTAGAACCTCCACGCCGGGCGGGTGAACCTTCTTCGGAAGGATTCCCGCCCGGCGTCGTCGTGTGGAAATGTGCCCGATGTGTCCCTCATGTCCAGCGCCACCTCCCGAGCAGCTTCCCGAGCACGGCCGGCCGCTGGAACACCGCCGGTCCGGACAGCCTCCGGGCTCGCTCCATTCCTCGCACTGGTCCTCGCTCTGCTGATCGGGACGGGCCTCTTCGCGTCGCCCGCCTCCGCTGCGGCGGGCTACACGCTCACCGCGTCCGGTACATCGACCACCACAGCGGCCGTGGCGAAGACGCTCACGGTGCTCTATCAGCGCGACGGCGCTCCCGTGGCGAACGCCGCCGTGTCGCTGCAGAGGTACAGCAACGGCTCGTGGGTCCGGGACCGGACCGTGACCACGGGTTCGACCGGCACGTCGGCCGGCAAGGCGACGGCGTCGGTCAACCCGGCAGCGACCACGAAGTACCGGTTCAAGACGACCCAGGCGACGAGCGCGACCCTCACCGTGACGGTCGTGCCCGGCTCGTGGAGCCTCGCGGGCTCCGGCGCGGGCCACGGCGTCGGCATGTCGCAGTACGGCGCCTACGAGATGGCGCGCACCGGTAGCACGGCGTCGGACATCCTGCGCTACTACTACCCGGGCGCGACGGTGAGCACCGCGAACAACCCGTGGACGTCCATCGACGTCCACGTGCTCGGCAGGACCAGCGACCCGACCACCACCACCCTCAGTCTGTCCGCGGGCTCGTGGCGGCTGCTCGACGGCGCCGGGGGCCAGCTCGCGACGGGCACGTCGGCCCGCAAGATCTCGGTGGCCCGCACGACGGCGGGCCTCACCGCGAGGATCACCGAGAACGGCACGGTACGCCAGACGATCGGCGCCCGCCCGGCCCTCCAGCTCGAGTGGACGGGCACCGACTACTGGGCGGGGACCGCGGGCACGGTGACGGTGTCCGGCGCCCACGGCAGCTACCGCCACGGCAGGCTGCGTGTCACGGACCTCAATGCCCGGCCCAACGTGGTCAACCAGGTGGTCATCAACGACGAGTACCTCTACGGGATCGAGGAGATGCCGGCGCTGTGGGGGACGAGCGCCTACGGCGGCGCCGCGGCTCTCGAGGCGCAGGCGATAGTCGCCCGCAACTACGCCATCCTGGACAAGGTCGAGGGCCTGAAGGCCGCGTGCGACTGCCATCTCTACGACGACACCAGCAGCCAGAACTACACCGGCTGGACGAGGGAGGGCGGCGAGGCGGGCGAGGCGTGGCGCGCGGCGGTCGACGCCACCCGGCAGGACGGCGCCTCGACGGTCACGGTGGTGCGCAACGCGTCGGCCGGGATCGCGGAGACGCCGTACTTCGCGTCGTCAGGCCACGGGGGCGCCTTCTCCGGTACCGCCGGCAACCAGGACGCGTTCGGCACTGCCCCGCAGTCCCACCTCGCGCACGTGGCGGACCCCTACTCGGTGCAGGCACCGGGCAACCCGAACACGTCGTGGACGGGCACGCTCACGCAGGCGACCGCGAAGAGCATCTTCCAGCTCGGCTGGGTCAGGTCGGTAGCGGTCACCGAGCGCTACTCGAGCGGTCAGGTCAAGACCATGCAGGCGGTCTCACCCCAGGGCACCGTCCGGACGCTGACCGACACGGCCGAGGGCTGGCGGACCGCCCTCGGCCTCCAGGGCTCCTGGGTGGACACGGTGACCGCGACGAGATAGCGGTGGTCCCGGCTTCGCCGGGGGCAACGGGCATGCCGACGGCGGTGAGTCACCTCGCTGGGTGACTCACCGCCGTCTTGGATCTAGCGGTCCGGTGGGTGTCCGGCCTGGATCTCAGGCCTGACCGTGCTCCGCGTGGAGCCGGTCGGTCTCGTCCTGGACATGGGTGGCGACGTCCGCATAGGCGGACGCGTGTGCGCGGGCGTGGTGGCCGCAGAAGAGCAGCTCGCCCACGGGCAGAACGACGCGCACATAAGCCTGCGCGCCGCAGCGGTCGCAGCGGTCGAGGGCGGTGAGCGGTTCGGTCGTCAAGGTCGTCACATCTCCATCCAACCATTCGCTCGCGCGGTTCATGCCAGCCCGGGTGGCCGGTTCGCTGCGAGCATAGCGGCGTGCCTCACAGTCTTGGGCCCCATCCGCCCCCAATTGCGCTGAAAGGGTAATTTCCGTCATGGGGTGAATTTGTTCACGGGCGACCGGCCGTGAGGCGCCTCACCGGCCCTCCTCACCTGCGTTGTCGGTGACCTCGTCTACGCTGTCGCCGTGACCGCAACGTCCGAGTCGTACACCGCTCGCCACCTGTCCGTCCTCGAAGGTCTCGAGGCGGTTCGCAAGCGTCCCGGTATGTACATCGGGACCACCGACTCCCGGGGCCTGATGCACTGCCTCTGGGAGATCATCGACAACTCCGTCGACGAGGCCCTGGGCGGGCACGCCTCGAAGATCGGCATCGTGCTGCACGCCGACACGTCGGTGACGGTGTCCGACGACGGTCGTGGCATCCCGGTCGACATCGAGCCCAAGACCGGCCTGAGCGGCGTCGAGGTGGTCTTCACCAAGCTGCACGCCGGCGGCAAGTTCGGCGGCGGTTCCTACCAGGCGTCCGGTGGTCTGCACGGCGTGGGCGCCTCCGTGGTCAACGCGCTGTCCGCGCGCCTCGACGTCGAGGTGGACCGCGGCGGCAAGACGCACCGCATGACCTTCCAGCGCGGCGAGCCCGGGCGGTTCTCCGACCCGGCCTCCGGGCCCGACCCGGACGCGGCGTTCCAGCCGTTCGTCGACCACTCCGAGCTCGTCGTGTCGGGCAAGGTGCCGCGCGGCCGCACCGGCTGCCGCGTGCGCTACTGGGCCGACCGGCAGATCTTCCCCAAGTCCGCGGTGTTCAGCTATGACGAGCTGGTCACCCGCGTGCGGCAGACCACGTTCCTCGTGCCGGGTCTCGAGATCCGCGTGCGCGACGAGCGCGGGCTGCCCGGCACGCCCGGCGAGGACGGGCCGCACGAGGAGGTCTTCAAGCACGACGGCGGTGCTGCCGACTTCGTCGAGTTCCTGGCCCCCGACTCGCCCGTGACCGCGACCTGGGTGCTCCAGGGCGCAGGCACCTTCAAGGAGACCGTCCCGGTGCTGGACGAGCGTGGCCACATGACGCCGCGCGAGGTGCTGCGGGACTGCGAGGTCGACATCGCGCTGCGCTGGGGCACCGGCTACGACACCGAGGTGCGCTCCTTCGTCAACATCATCTCGACGCCCAAGGGCGGCACGCACCTGACGGGCTTCGAGCAGGGCCTCCTCAAGGTGCTCCGCAAGGGCGTGGAGACCAACGCGCGCAAGCTCAAGGTCTCGGCCAAGGACGGCGCGGAGCGGATCGAGAAGGACGACGTGCTCGCGGGCCTCACCGCCGTGGTCACCGTGCGCCTCTCCGAGCCGCAGTTCGAGGGGCAGACCAAGGAGGTGCTGGGCACCGGCCCGGTACGCCAGATCGTCTCCCGCGTGGTCGAGCAGGAGATCCACGCCCGCCTGAACTCCACCAAGCGTGACGAGAAGACGCAGGCCTCGCTGCTGCTCGACAAGGTCGTCGCCGAGATGCGCGCGCGCATCACCGCCCGCAAGCAGAAGGAGATCTCGCGTCGCAAGAACGCGCTGGAGACCTCCTCGCTGCCCGCCAAGCTGGCGGACTGCCGCTCGAACGACGTGGACCGGTCCGAGCTGTTCATCGTCGAGGGCGACAGCGCGCTCGGCACCGCCAAGCTCGCGCGCTCCAGCGACTTCCAGGCGCTGCTGCCGATCCGCGGCAAGATCCTCAACGTCCAGAAGGCGTCGATCAGCGACATGCTCCGCAACGCGGAGTGCGCGGCGATCATCCAGGTCCTCGGCGCGGGCTCCGGCCGGTCGTTCGACCTCGAGGCGGCCCGCTACGGCAAGATCATCATGATGACCGACGCCGATGTCGACGGCGCCCACATCCGCACGCTCCTGCTGACGCTCTTCTACCGGTACATGAAGCCGATGGTGGAGGCCGGCCGCGTGTTCGCGGCGGTCCCGCCGCTGCACCGCGTCGAGGTGATCGGCAACGGCCGGCGCAAGAACGAGTACGTCTACACGTACTCGGAGGCCGAGCTGGGCGCCACGCTCAAGAAGCTCGACCGGGCCGGACGCCGCTACAAGCCCGACATCCAGCGGTACAAGGGTCTGGGCGAGATGGATGCCGACCAGCTCGCGGAGACCACCATGGACCCGCGCCACCGCACCCTGCGGCGCGTCACGGCGGAGCACGCCGAGGCGGCGGAGCGGGCGTTCGAGCTCCTGATGGGCACCGACGTGGCACCCCGCAAGGAGTTCCTCATCGCCGGTGCCGCCGAGCTGGACCGTTCCCGCATCGACATCTGACCCGGAGACAGCTGACCCGGGGTGCGCGACCTGACCCGGGGCCTGCAGGGCGGGCGCCGAGGGCTGGGACGGCTGCGCCGGGCTGCGCGCGCCGACCTACACTCGGCGGCGTGAACACGACTTCTGTCCGCCCGCTCCGGGCCCTCGGTGCGGCGACCGCCGCACTTCTCCTGACCGGCCTGCTGGCGGCCTGCGGCGGCGCTGCCGACCCGGAGCCGATCGTCCCGGCGACGCTGAGCGCGCAGTCGGACGCCGCTTCGCCGCCGGCCGGCGCCTCTCCGTCCGACGACGCCTCGCCGTCGGCCGGGGCGGAGACCTTCAGCTACGCGGGCCGCACCGGAGCCACCGCGCTCGACCTGCTGCTCGAGGCGGACCCGTCCGCAGAGGTCACCGGTGAGGGCGAGAACGCGTTCGTGACAGCCATCGGCGGCCGCGCCGCGGACGACTCGAAGAAGGAGTTCTGGTCGCTGTCCGTGGACGGCGAGCCCGCGCAGGTCGGGGCGGGCACACTGGAGACAGAGGACGGTCAGGAGATCACGTGGACGATCGAGACGTACTGACACCCCAGGCAGACGGCCGGGGACGCGACCTGACGATCGCGGAGCTGGCGCACCGCTGGTGGCGTCCCGCGACGGTGGTGCTCGTGCTGGCCGCCGCCGTCGCGTGGCGCCTGGTCGCGCCGGGGCTGGGCGCGCCGCCGAACCTGGAGATCGCCACCGCGGCGACGTTCCTCGCAGTGCTGCTGCTGCGCAACCGCTGGGCGGCGGTCGTGCCGTTCGCCGTGGTGGCCGTCAGCGACGCGGTGCTCGGCAACACGCAGATCATGTGGTTCACCTGGTCGGCGTGGGCGGTGATCGGGCTCGGCGCGATCCTCGCGCGGCACCTGCACGGCCCGGGCCGGTACGCCGCCGCGCTCGGCGTGGGCGTGGGCGGTTCGCTGTGGTTCTTCGCGTGGACCAACTTCGGCGTCTGGCTGATGGACGGGATGTACCCGGCGACCCTGGACGGGCTCCTCGCGAGCTACGTCGCAGGCCTGCCGTTCCTGCGCACCATGCTGCTGGGCAACCTCGTCCTGGTTCCGCTCGCCGCCGTGATCGCCTCGATGGTGGAGCGGGCGGAGGCCCGGGCAGAGGCCGCGGGCAGCCTGCGCGCGGTACAGAGCTGAGCCGGAACGTTCCGGGTGATAAACCGGTTCAAAGCAGGTACTTAGTACTCTGTTGACTTCACCCCCTCAGGTGCCGCAATCTCATACAAACCAGGGGGAAAGCGGTTTCTGTGTGCGGTCGCACGGGCAGCTGCCTGGATCGACGACGCTCGAGGGCAGCACCGTGCACGACCGGCCGATGTGGCCGCGCTGTCCCCGGTCGACCTCAACGAGGAGGAAGATCAACATGGCTGGAGCACGACGTACGGCAGTGCTCATCGGCGGTCTCGGAGCGGGAGCCGTGCTCGTCGCGAGCACCGTCCTGGCCCCGGGTCTCGCCAGCGCGGAGCCCGCGCCGGCCGCGGTCACCGCCACGGCGGTCGGCTGGGCCGCGCAGAACGGTGGCACCACGGGCGGCGGTGGCGCCTCGAAGGTCACCGTGCGGACGGTGTCGGAGCTGACCGCCGCCCTCGACGGCAGCACGGCGAAGGTCGTCGAGGTCTCGGGCAACATCTCGTGCAGCGGCATGATCCGGGTGGGCTCGAACAAGACCCTCCGGGGGGCGTCCGGTGCGCGCCTCAGCGGCTGCGGCCTGAACGTCCGCCAGGTCAAGAACGTGATCGTCGAGAACCTGGCGTTCAACGGCTGGGACGACGACGCGATCAACATCGAGACGTCCACCAACGTGCTGATCGACCACAACACGTTCGGCACGGGCTACGACGGTTCGGTCGACACGAAGCGCGGGTCGGACTTCGTCACCATCTCGTGGAACCACTTCGACGGGCAGGACAAGAACTCGCTCGTCGGCCACTCCGACGACAACGGGTCCCAGGACCGCGGACACCTGCGGGTCAGCTACCACCACAACTGGTTCGACGGGACCAACCAGCGCAACCCGCGCGTCCGCTTCGGCAACCCGGTGCACGTGTTCAACAACCTGTACACGAACGTCGGCAGCTACGGCGTGGCCTCGACCCAGGAAGCCGGGGTGCTGGTCGAGGGCAACTACTTCGAGAACACCGAGGACCCGTTCCACCGCGGCGAGGGATCGTCCAGTGCGGGCGGCCTCCTGGCCCGGAACAACCACTTCGTGAACTCGGGCGGAGGGCAGCAGGGCGGCTCGGTCGCGAGCGTCCCCTACTCCTACCGGCTCGACTCGGCCTCCCAGGTGAAGTCGATAGTGAGCGCGGGAGCCGGCCAGTCCTGACCCGCGAGCCCTGGCTGGCCGGTCGTGACCGGCCAGGCGGGTCGCTCCGGTGACAGGTAGACCAAGGCCTCTGCAGTGGCTCGCCGCCCGACGGCGGCGCGTGTGCTCGTCAGCGCGCACCGCCGTCGGGCGGCATCTTTCACCCGGACGCTTTCACCCGGACGCTATTGCGGTTAGAGTCAGTAACGGCCCGCTCGTGGGCCCGGGCGCTCAGTGTCGAGCGTCCGAGGACCTCAACGAGGAGATCCGATGCCGAACATCACCCACCCGCATGCCTTCATCGTCGCGACCCTGGTCGTGCTGGCTCTGCCCGCAGCAGCCCTGCCCGCAGCAGCCCTGCCCGCCGTCGCCGCGCCGCCGACCTCTGCGTCCACCACACCCACCTCCGTCGCGGCCGACGTCCCGGACCTGCCGGACGTCCCCGACGTGCCGCTGCAGGCGCGCGCCGACGACGACTTTTACACCCCGCCGAGCCCGCTGCCGGACGGCGCGAACGGCGAGGTCGTCCGCTGGCGCGAGGAGCCGCGGCAGCTCAGCGCCCGCAGCTACCTGCTCATGTACCACTCGACGAACGCGACCGGGCAGGACATGCCGGTGACCGGGCGGGTCCTCGTGCCGAGCGCGCCGTGGCGGGGCGAGGGACCGCGGCCGATCGTCTCGGTGGCGAGCGGCACGCGCGGCGTCGGCGACACGTGCGCGCCGTCGCGCTGGCTCGACTACGAGCGGCCCCTCATCGAACCGATGCTGCTGGCGGGCTGGGCGGTGGTGGTCACGGACTACGAGGGTCTCGGCACGCCGGGCATGCACACCTACGTCGTCGGGCGGTCGGAGGGGCGGGCCGTCATCGACATGGTGCGCGCCGCCACCAGCCTGCCCGCAACGGGCCTGGAGGCCGGGGGCAAGGTCGCGTTCTCCGGCTACTCGCAGGGCGGCGGGGGAGCGATGTGGGCGGGTGAGCTGCAGCCGGAGTACGCACCCGAGCTCGACCTCGTGGGCGTCGCGGCAGGTGGCGTGCCCGCGGACCTCACCGAGGTGGCAGAGGGGCTCGACGGCAAGGTCGGGTTCGGCTTCCTGCTGCTGGCGGCCTACGGGATGGACGCCGCCTATCCAGAGCTCGACCTCGAGACGTACTTCAACGAGCGCGGCCGGGAGACCTACGAGCGGGAGCAGGACGACTGCGTGGACGGCACGCTCACGCACGCGTTCCAGAACATCGGGATGTTCACGACGACGAACCCGCTGCACTCCCCGGCGTGGCAGGCGCGCCTCGCCGAGAACCGGCTGGGGGCCAACCCGCCGGACGTGCCGATCCACCTCTTCCACGGGACGCTCGACGAGATAGTCGCCCCGGGGCAGGCGCGAGCGCTCCGGAACGAGTACTGCGCGGCCGGCGCGGACGTGCGGTGGGAGTGGCACCTCGGGGAGCACGTGTCCACGTTCGTGACCGGCGCCCCCGGCGTGATCACCTTCCTCGACCGGCGGTTCAGGGACCGCCCCTTCCTCGGCCACTGCTGAGCCGCCGAGCCAGGGTGAAATCCCTGGTGAGAGGCATTTTTTGCGCGATATGACGACGGGTCCGGACGCTGTTCCGGGCCCGTCGTCGTCGTGTCGTGCGCCGTTCGTCATCCGTTCACACACGCGTCGCCGTCCGGTTAGTCCGATTGATGACGATTGAGACGCGCGTACGAGACCGTCCGCAACCCGTGAGCGAGAGGTTCTGTCATGGCCAACATCAACGTGACCTTCCAGCAGATGGAAGACGCCGCGCAGCGCATCAAGCAGGAGTCGGACGACATGCAGGCCAAGCTCGACCAGCTGCGCTCGCTGGTCGACAACCTGGTGCAAGACGGTTACGTCACCGACAAGTCCTCCAAGCGGTTCGACGAGTCCTACAAGGAGCTCGACAAGGGTGGCAAGCAGGTCATGGAGGGGCTCACGGGTATCGGCGAGTACCTGAAGCAGGCCGCCGAGGCGCTCCGCAAGACCGACGAAGAGCTCGCCAACGCCCTGAACAAGTAGTCCCATGGCCGACCTGGTAGTCACCTCGGTCGCCGTCGACGACGCCGCCAAGCAGCTCGCGGCGATCGTCGACGAGTTCAAGAACATGGGAAAGCTGTGGGACGACGGCACCGTCTGGGGCCACGACACCGTCAGGAAGGCGATGGACGACTTCGTCGACGACTGGTGGGTCAAGCGGGAGAAGCTGACCACGAACCTCTCCGACCTGCGGAAAAAGATGGAGCAGGCGGCCGAGCAGTGGAACAACCTCGAGATCGAGCTCGCTGCGTCGTTCGACGAGCAGTAGGAGGACGACGATGGGCGCTACCCGGCCTGGGGAATGGCAACTGCTCGACTACGACTCCGACCCGGTCCCGGCTGACGTGGCCGGCCTGGACCCGGTGATCAAGCACTACGAGGACATCGCCCTGGCGATGTCGACACAGGCCAAGCTGCTCAAGAAGATCGGCGACGGCGACGAGACCCTCCTCAAGGGCAAGGCCGCGGACGCGATGCGCAAGCGGTCCAGGGAGAGCGCCGAGGCGCTGAACAAGGCATCCGGCCGGTACGACGACATCCGGGACGCGCTGCGCACCTACCGCCCGGAGCTGGAGTACGCGCGCTCGGAGACAGGCCTCGCCCTGACGGCGGCGCAGGACGCGGCAGCGGCCCAGAAGGGTGCCGAGGGACTGCCCGACCCGGTGAACGCCGACCGGCCGGACGACGCGCCGCCGCTCACCGACAAGGAGAAGCAGGAGTCCGAGAGCCGCACGGGCAAGATCGACGCGGCGAAGCGTGACCTGGAGGCGGCGAAGGCCAAGGCGCGCGCGGCGATGATCCGGCTCGACGCCGCTGCCACTGCCGCCGCGAACAAGATCCGCGAGAACTGGGGTGACGACGGGCTGCACCACAGTGGCTGGGAGGCGTTCCTGCACAAGCTGAACAAGTTCCTCAAGAAGCTCGTCGAGATCCTGATGTACATCGGGATGGCGCTGGCGGTGCTGAGCATCCTCATCCCGGGCCTGGGGATGATCACCCTTCTCGGCGTGATCGTCACCGCGGTCTCGGTGGCCGCGAGCTTCATCCTGGCCGTCCAGGGTGAGGGCAGCTGGCTGAGCGTGATCATCGGCGTGCTCAGCCTGGGCCTGATCGGGGTGGCGGCGAAGATGGCCGGCGGGCTCAAGGGTGTCCAGGGCGCGCAGCTGGGGCGCGGGGCCGGGGCCTTCAGCAGCCAGAACCGGCAGCTCCAGTTCTTGTTCCGGGACCGGGAATGGCTGCGGAGCATGATGAACATCGGCCGGAACCCCGACCTGGCGCGCCGGATCAACGACCTGACGATCACGATGGCGCCGTTCGCGAGGAACCTGCGCAGCTGGCAGGAGTTCGCCGGCAAGACCAGCGTGTCACCCGGGTGGTGGCAGATCACCCACCCGAAGTACCTCGCCACCGACTTCAGCCGGTTCATGGACCGCATCGGCGGCGGCACGTGGCGCTGGGACCGGCTCATCGGGATCAGCGACATCAAGGACGTGCAGAAGATCACCGCGGCCCTCGGCCAGCTCGGCATCACGGGTGCGGCGATCAAGCCGTGGATGTACATCGGCCCCGTGTCCTACACCTTCGGATGGGCCATGCGGCCGTTCAGCCTGATCAATCCGTCGAACTTCAATCCGGCGGACCCGCGCTGGAGCCTCGACGGCTGGCGGGACGCCGACTACAGCGGCCTGTACGGGGAGAACCCGGTCCTATGACGATCACGAGCAGTGGGGACGCCACGAGGGCCGGCTGGTCGTGGCGGGTGGACCCACCGGCCGGCTGGCTGGTGGTCCCGTCCACCCTCACCGAGGACCACGCCGACGTCGCGGCATGGGAGCGCGGTGCGGCCGGGGCCGTGCGCCGATCGCTGGAACAGCAGCCGGACGCCGACGGCGAGCCGGTGGCCCTTGACGACGCCGGGGGCGCCGCGCTCGACCGGATGGCCGAGGAGTCGATAGTCAACCTCCGGGCGTTCGCCGACGGGATGGCGCCGGAGGGGCACCGGGTCGTGGCGCGTCTCGGGGTGCTCGGGCGCGGACCGGTGCCGGTGCTCGTCGCCGTCGGAGTGAGTGACCCGGCGGAACCCGACGACGGCCTCATGGCAGCCCTCGGCGCGACGGGTGGCTACCCCGCCGCGCCGCCCACCGTCGAATATCCGGCGCTGCCGGACGGTGACGGCGTGCGGGTGGTCCGCCTCGACGTCGGCGAGGAGACCGGCGGCGCCTGGCTGAGCGTGGGGCTCGGGCGGCGCACCGACCACCCCGACGCCGTGGTGGACACGGTGCTGGTGTGGCGCACGCAGGACGTCCTGCTCGGCGCGGCGATGGTGGATTTGCTCGACGAGCTCCTGCCCGCCGTCCGGGTCAGCAGGAGCGAGGCCTGATGCGGCAGACCGTGCGCGACGCCCGCGACCCGGCCGTGGGCGCGCCGACCGACGCGTGGTCCTTCGCGCTCCCCGCCGGCTGGGTCCGCCTACCGACGGAGGCCGGGGTGGTGTACCTGCCGACCGAGCCCGTCGCGGGGATGTCGGTCCCGGCGGCCATGACTGAGATCGAGATCTTCGGCGAGGTCGGACGCGACCCGATCGACGTGGCGACCAGTGCCCTGGGCGACGGGTACGAGGAGACCGCACCGACAGGGCTCGACGGGCGACCGGGCGTCCGCGTCGCGCGCACACTGCGTGGGACGCCGGGGGAGGAGCCGCACGCGGCGGCGGAGGGAACCGGTCGTTCCGCGGTCACCACACGCCAGGTGGCCTACGTCGTCTCGCGGGACGACGCCGACGGTGACTGGCTGGTGCTGTCCTTCAGCACCACCTACGACGCAGGCCGGAGCGACGGTCGCGCCGAGCAGCTCGCCGACGTCCTCGTCGAGTTCTTCGACGCGGTGATGACCACCTTCCGGTGGACCGGTCCGGGCGCCGGCCCGGTCAACCTGCCGGAGCGGACGATCCCGGGCTCGGCATGAGCGAGCGGTGTCGGCCCGGTTCACTGACCAGGTTGTCAGTGTTCACGTTCCAGTATGTCCGGTTCGTGTACGATCGCGCTGTTTTCCCACGAGGCAATCGAGAGGACCGATCATGGCCAACATCAATGTGACCTTCCAGCAGATGGAAGATGCGGCGCAGCGCATCAAGCAGGAGTCGGACGACATGCAGCACAAGCTCGACCAGCTGCGGTCGCTCGTGGACAACCTGGTGCAGGACGGCTATGTGACGGACAAGTCCTCCAAGCGGTTCGACGAGTCCTACAAGGAGCTCGACAAGGGTGGCAAGCAGGTCATGGAGGGGCTCACGGGTATCGGCGAGTACCTGAAGCAGGCCGCCGAGGCGCTCCGCAAGACGGACGAAGAGCTCGCCAACGCGCTGAACAAGTAGTCCCGTGCCTGACCTGGTAGTCACCTCGATCGCGGTCGACGACGCGGCCACCCAGCTCAAGTCCGTCGTCGACGAGCTCGAGAACATGAAGGAGCTGTGGGACGGCGGCGACATCTGGGGCCACCGCACGGTGAAGAACGCCATGGGTGACTTCGTCGACAGCTGGTGGGTCAAGCGGGAGAAGCTCCAGGAAAACCTCAAGGACCTCCAGGGCAAGATGGAGAAAGCCGCCGAGACCTGGAACGACACCGAGATCGAGCTGGCGAAGTCGCTCGAGAGCGAGTAGAGCCTCAGTGAACAGAAGGAAGACTCGATGAGCGCCGCCCGCGTGGGTGAATGGCACCTGCTGGACTACGACGACGACCCTGTGCCGGCCGAGGCGTCCGGTCTGGACGCGGTGATCAAGCACTACAAAGAGATCGCCGAGATGATGACCACGCAGGCGGCGCTCCTCAAGAAGATCGGTGACGGCGACGAGACCCTGCTCAAGGGCGAGTCGGCCGATGCGATGCGCGGGCGGGCCGAGGAGAGCCACGAGCACCTGGCGGCCGCCGCAGGCCGGTACGACGACGTGCGGGCCGCGCTGGAGGCCTACCGGCCGGAGCTGGAGACCGCGCGCTCGGAGACGGGCAAGGCGCTGGCCAAGGCCGAGGACGCGGCCGCCGCCCAGAAGGGCGCGGAGGGTATGCCGGACCCGGTGAACGCGGACCGGCCGGACGACGCGCCGCCGCTGACCGAGGACGAGAAGCAGGCTTCCCAGAACCGGTCGGGCAAGATCGAGGGCGCGAAGGGCGAGCTCGCCGCGGCCAAGGCCATCGCGGTCGCGGCGATGTCGGCCCTCGACTCCGCCGCCGAGCGGGCGGCGGCCAAGATCAAGGAGAACTGGGGCGACGACGGGCTCAAGCACAGCGGCTGGGACGCGTTCGTGCACGGGTTCAACAAGTTCCTCAAGGGACTGGTCGAGATCCTCGGCTACATAGGTATGGCTCTGGCGGTGCTGGCCATCCTCCTGCCAGGGGTGGGAGCGCTCGCGCTGGCCGGCCTGATCGTCGGGGTCGTGAGCCTGGTCGCCTCGATCGTGCTCGCCGCGCAGGGCGAGGCGAGCTGGATGGGCGTCATCCTCGGCGTCATCGGCGTCGCGGCCGCCGGGGTCGGGCTGGTCGTGGCGAAGTCGATCGGGGCGTCCATCAAGGCGGCGCAGGGCGCCGTGCTCGCAGGCAAGGGCGGCGCGGGCTCGTTCATCGGCACCGCCGGCGGCATCATCATCAAGCCCCTGGCGATCCAGAAGATCTCGATCATGATCACGTCCAAGCTTCCGGGCTGGGCGTCGATCGTCGCGCCGATCAAGACCTGGTCGATCAGCGGGGCCTTCGGCCTCGGCGGGCTCAGGGAGCTCAGCCTCCTCGGGCTCTGGGGTGCCAACTTCACCATCAAGCCGTGGATCTACGTCGCCGGCCCTGGCGCCATGCTGTCCGGCCTGATCAGCGGCCTCTGGGGTGGTGTGGCACCGACGAGCTTCCCCGGTGAGGACCGTCGGGGCGACTGGACCGCGCCGACGGACTACGAGTACAACCACCTCACGACCTGAGCCGGGAGCCGATCCATTGCGTGCGACGACGAGACCGAGCTGGACCTGGACCATCGAGCCACCGGACGGCTGGCTGGTGGTGCCCTCCACCGCCACGGAGCCCGCCGACGCGGTGCGGGCGTGGGAGAGCGAGGTCGTCGAGGCCCTGCTGGAGTCGTTCCTTCCCGGCGGTGCGCCGGCTCCGGCCGGGCCCGACCCCGATGCCGACCACGTCGCGACGGTGCGCAGCTCGCTCGCGCAGACCGTCGGAAGCCTCGTGACGTTCGCCGACGAGGCGGCGACCGAGGGCGCACGGGCCATGGCCGGTGTCGGCCTGCTGGACCGCGGTCCCGTGCCCCTGCTCGTCACCGTCGGCATGGGCGACCCGGACGAGTCGGACGACGTGTTCATGACGGTGCTGGGGGCGAAGGGCGGCAACCCGGTGAGCCCGCCCGGCATCGAGTATCCCGACCTGCCCGACGGCGACGGCATCAAGGTCACCCGGGTGGACATCGACGAGGCGACGGGCGGCGCCTGGGTGAGCGTGGCCGCCGGCCGGCGCACCGAGTTCCCGGACGGCGTGGTGGACACGGCCCTGGTCTGGCGCAGTCAGGACCTCGTCCTCGTCCCCACGATCCTCGACGTGATCGTCGACCTGCTTCCCGCCGTCAAGATCATCCGGAGCCCACTGTGAGCGACCACCCGGCGAGCGACCGTCCCGCGAGCGACCACCACCCGGCAGGTCCGGCCGAGCAGGCCGGCAAGCCGACCGACGCCTGGGTCATGCTCCTGCCGCCGGGCTGGGCCCGGTTCCCGACGGGCGAGGGCCGCCAGCGAGAGCTGGACGAGGCGATCGAGCAGGTGGTCGCCCGGGCGCTGCCTGACACCATGCCCCGCGACAAGGTCGAGCCGTTCCGGCACATGCTCCGCGACGAGCTGCACAAGACCCTCGGCCAGGCGCGCGACGCCGGTACGGGCGCGGTCTACCTCCCGACCGAGCCCATGGAGGGCGTGATCGTCCCGGGCTCGATCGCGGAGATCGAGGTGGTCAGCGACGTCGGCACCGATCCGGCGCGGATCGTGACCAGCATCCTCAGCGACGGGTACGAGGAGAGCGAGCTGGTCGAGATCGACGGCCGCCCCGGCATCCGCGTGGTGCACACCGAGCACGGCATGAAGCGCGACGACCTGGAGCTGTCGACCCGGCAGGTGCTGTACGCGGTCTCGCGTGACGAGACCGACGGCGAGTGGCTGGTCCTGTCCTTCACCACGATCTGGAACAGCGAGAACACCGAGCGGCTGGCTGAGGCGATGGTGTTCTTCTTCGACGCCGTGATGTCCACCTTCCGGTGGGCAGGTCCCGGCGCGAACCCCCTGAACCTGCCGGAGCGGAGCGTCCCTGGCTCCGCGTGAGCCCGGTCCGACCGACGCGCGAGCCCTGCCGCACGTGACCCCCGCCGCACGAACCACCTGACTGACGCGACACATCTGAAGACGGAGCAACCGTGCACCACGCCCATCGCGCCGCCGCGGCACTCGCTGCTGCCGGCCTGTTCATGACCGCCGTCGCGGTGCCCGCCGCGACAGCCTTACCGCCCGCCGCCGGCCAGGTCGTCGGGGGCACCGCTCTCGCCGCGGACGAGAGCAAGGGCGAGAAGGTCAAGTACTACGTGATGAAGACCAGCCCGGACGGGGAACCGGAGTTCCTCTTCCAGATCGCCCAGCGGTACCTGGGCGACGGGAACCGGTACACGGAGATCTTCGACCTGAACAAGGGCCGCGTCCAGCCCGACGGCGGCACCCTGACCGACCCGGCCGCCGTGCTGCCGGGCTGGGTGATGCAGCTGCCCGACGACGCAGAGGGCGAGGGCATCGAGGTAGGCGTGCTGCCGGCCGGACCGGCGGGTGGTGCGCCGTCGGCCGGCGCGTCACCGGACGCCTCGGCCGCGCCGTCGGTGCCGTACTACGTGATCGGCAAGACGAAGAAGGGCGAGACCGAGTACCTGTACCTGATCGCCGAGCGGTTCCTGGGCGACGGCGAGCGGGCCAGGGAGATCTTCAAGCTGAACAAGGGGCGCGTCCAGCCGGACGGCGGCGTGCTCACCGACCGGGACCAGGTCGAGGTGGGCTGGGTGCTCCAGCTTCCCGAGGACGCCAAGGGCAAGGCCGTGAAGCACGGTCCGCTCCCGGGACCGACCGCCGAGCCCAGCGCCTCGGCGTCGAGCGCTGCCGGAGGCGCGGACGCGGGGGCACAGGGCTCCGTGAGCCCGTCGTGGGTGGAGCTCGTCCTGATCGGCCTCGGCGTCCTGGCGCTGGTGGGCGCCGTCGGGTTCGGCGTGGTGCTCGTGGCCCGGCGGCTGCGCGGTCGCGAGGAGCCGTTCGACGACAGCCTGCTGCGCACCGACACGTCGGCGTCGTGGATGGTGGACCGGGCGCTGCGCGTGCTGCTCGCCTCGTGCGAGCGGGAGGGCATCGAGGTGCCCGGCGTGACCGGCGTGTTCATCGAGGGCGGTGCCATGCGCCTGCGCTTGGCGAGCCCTGCCTCCCCGGCGCCGGACCCGTGGGTCGCGAACGAGGACGGCCAGAGCTGGTCGGCGCCGCTCGCCAAGCTGCAGTCGGCGCCCGCCAGCGAGGCCTCGACGGCGCAGTTCGCGCGGCTGGTCACCCTCGGCATGGCGGAGACCGGTCGGGTCCTCGTCGACTTCGTCCGGGCCAGGGGCGTGATCAGCCTGGACGGCCCCACGCGGGCACGGCACGAGGTGCTGCGCCGCTGGCTGGGCGAGCTGACGGGCAACCCGTGGTCGAACGATCCCCGCGTGGTGATGGTCGGCAACGGCCTGCCCCAGGCGGAGCAGGCGGAGTACCTGTCGGCGATCGAGCAGGTCATCCCCGAGCTGGGCGTCGGCGACGGCGGCGTGCTGGTGCTGTCGCAGGCGCCGTCCGTGACGCAGCAGGACCTCCTGGCGGCCCGGTTCGCCGACCCGCGCTTCACCTGGGTCGTGATCGTGCTCGGCGAGTCGAGCTCCGCCAAGTGGCGCATCCGGGCCGGCGACGACGGCTGGCTGCGCAGCGGGTTCCTCCCCGACGTCCGCTACACCGAGCAGACCGCTGTGAGGCGGGCCGGTGAGTGACCGTCGAGCAGTGAGAACCGTACGCGCCCTGGCGGCGGTCGTCCTGACGGCGCTCGCGGTGTCGGCCCTGACGGCGCTGCCGGTGCTGCCGGCCCAGGCAGCCGAGGAGGTGGTCCTGCTCTCGCAGGGCAGGCCCGCCGTGGCCTCGTCCCTGGAGAAGCCGGAGTTCCCGGCGCGCAACGCGGTGGACGGCAACTCGCAGACCCGGTGGTCCAGCGCGTTCAGCGATCCGCAGTGGCTGCGTATCGACCTGGGGCGGACCACCGTCGTGCACCGGGTCGAGATCGACTGGGAGGCCTCGTACGCGACCGACCACCGGATCGAGCTGTCGGTGGACGGCGAGACGTGGGAGACGCACTGGTTCGGGACGGGCGACGGCGGCAACGACGTGCACAACATCCGGGGCACCGGCCGGTACGTGCGGATGTACTCGGGGGCGCGCAGCGGTACGGCGGGCAACTCGATCTGGGAGATGCGCGTCTACGGCGAGCGCGAGAAGAAGGCGGCGGCCCCGACACAGTCGGCGAGCCCGAAGCCGGAGCAGAGTGCCGAGGCGAGCGCGGAGCCGAGCGTCACCCCGAAGGCGTCGCCGAGCCCGTCGCCGGAGGCGTCACCCGTACCGAGCCGCAGCGGGCCACCGGGTTCCGTCCTGTACTACGTCATCAGGACGGCGCCCGACGGGAGCGTCGAGAAGCTCAACGACATCTCGGAGAGGTTCCTCGGTGACCGCAACCGCTGGCCGGAGATCGCCGAGCTGACCGAGGGCCACCGGCAGCCCGACGGTGAGTACATGACCGACCCGCGGAAGCCGAAGCCCGGCTGGGTGCTCAAGATGCCGAAGGACGCCACGGGCAAGGGGCTGCGGTTCGGTCCGCTCCCCGGCTACGAGCAGGCGTCGGCGTCACCGGCGCCGTCGGCCACGCCGTCGGCGTCACCGAGCCCCGTCGACGTGTCGGACGCCGAGGCGGCGAGCAGCTCCGTCCCGTGGCCCACGATCGGCTGGGCCGGGGCGGCGGTGCTGGTGCTCGGCCTGCTGGCCGGCCTCGTGGTCTGGCTCGTGCGGCGGCGCAAGCGGCACGAACCGTTCGACGACAGCCTCCTGCGCACCGACACGTCGGCGGCGTGGACCGTCGACCGTGCACTGCGGGTGCTGATGGCGGCGTGCGAGCGCGACGGGCTGGAGGTGCCCGGCACGACCGGCGTGTTCATCGAGGGCAGCTCGCTGCGGCTCCGGCTGACCAACCCGGCGTCGCCCGCCCCACAGCCGTGGACCGTGAGCGAGGACGGGCAGAGCTGGTCCGCGCCGCTGGCGAAGCTGCAGTCGGGCGCGGCGTCGGAGGGCTCGACCGCCCAGTTCGCCCGGCTGGTGAACCTGGGGATGGGGGAGACGGGCCGGGTGCTCGTGAACTTCTCGGTCGCCAGGGGCGTGATCAGCCTGGACGGCCCGACCCGGGTGCGGCACGAGGTGCTGCGCCGGTGGCTCGGCGAGCTGACCGGCAACCCGTGGTCGAACGAACCGCGCGTCGTGATGGTCGGCAACGGCCTGCCGCAGCCCGAGCAGGTGGAGCACCTGGCCGGGATCGAGCAGGTGGTGCCGGAGCTGGAGGTCGGTGAGGGCGGCGTGCTGGTGCTGTCGCAGGCTCCGTCCGCCGCACAGCAGGACATGCTCGCGGCCCGGTTCGCGAGCCCCGAGTTCACCTGGGTGGTGATCGTGCTGGGCCAGTCCCCGTCGGCGAGGTGGCGGTTCACAGCGGGAGACGACGGCTGGCTGCGTAGCGGGTTCCTGCCCGACGTGCGCTTCGACGAGCAGACCGCCGTGCGGCGGGGAGGCGAATGACATGCACGCACTGATCACCACGCGGCACGGGGCGCGTGAGGCGCTCCTGTCCCTCGACCTGGACGAACGCACCAGCACCGCGGACCTGGCCGAGCGCCTGGCCGCCGAGGTCGGTGCGCCGAGGGGCAGCACGATGTACGTCGACGGCCGGCCCGTGTGGGACGGCGGCGTGCAGGACCGTCCGGTGTCAGATCGTTCAGGGCAGGACGGCGGCGGTCCCGCGGCCGGCATGCTCGTCGCGGCGTCGGGGATCCGGGACGGCGCCGTCGTCACGTTCGGCGAGCCGGATCTGCGGGGCGGCGTCCTGGGCGGTCCGGTCGACCTGTGCGTCACGGGCGGCACGGGCGCGGGCTCGGTGGTCCGGCTCGGCGTCGGCGAGTCGGTGCTGCAGGTCGGACCGGACGGTCGTATCCGGGTGGACGAGCCGCGCGAGGGCGGGCGGCCCGCCGTGGTGGTCGTCGTCGCGCTGGACGGCGGGGTGCGGGTGCGACGTCTGCCGGACCCGCGTTCCGCGGGCCACGCGATCCACCTGGACCGGCTGGAGGAGCCGCTGGGCGAGGACGAGGCGCCGTGGGCGGTCGGTACGCAGCTGCGGATCGACCCGAGCGTGCTGACGGTCCAGCCGGCCACGCGGCCCGACGCCGACCTGCGCCCGGCCAAGGAGCCGGGGCACCTGGACTACAACCGGCCGCCGCGGCTGCTGCCGCCCATGCCTGCCACGCACTTCCGCCTGCCCGCCGAGCCGATCCCGCCCGCGCGGAACCCGCTGCCGTGGCTCGGCATGGCCATGCCCGCGGTGCTGGGCATCGTGATGGCGATCGTGTTCCGGTCGCCGTTCTACCTGATGTTCGCGCTGGCCTCGCCGCTGATGGGCTGGGGCAACTGGTGGATGCAGAAGCGCAACGGCGTGACCACGCACAAGGAGCGCCTCAAGCAGCACGCCGAGGAGCGGGCGGCACTGGAGGAGGAGGTGCTGGACGCCGTACGCCGCGAGCAGCACCGGCGCCGGGTCTCCAGCCCCGGGGCTGCCGAGCTGCGGCTCATCGCGACCACGCCGACGCGCCGGCTCTGGGAGCGCCGCAGCACCGACGGGGACCACCTCACGGTGCGGCTCGGGCTGGCGGACGCGACCAGCCGGGTCGAGGTCGAGGACAGCGCCGAGCCCGAGCACCGCCGCAAGACCCGTGCGACCGTGCGGTCCGTGCCGGTCACGGTGCCGCTCAAGGAGGCCGGCGTGGTCGGCCTGGCCGGCCCGGGGGACTGGCCGCGCCGTCGGGCACGCTGGATGGTGGGCCAGCTCGGTGTGCTGCAGAGCCCGCGCGACGTCCAGGTCTACGTGCTGACCAGCTCCGAGCACGTCCAGGCCTGGGCCTGGGCGGCATGGCTGCCGCACGTGCGCCCGTCGTTCGGCCAGGAGGCCGTTGCGCTGATCGGGACCACCACGGACACCTTGTCGGCCCGCGTCGCCGAGGTGAACTCGCTGATCACGCAGCGTCGCGCCGCCATGGAGGGATCGAGCAACAAGCTCATGTCCGGTCCGCAGGTGGTCGTGGTGCTCGACGGCGCCCGCCGGCTGCGCGCGCTGCCCGGCGTCGTCTCCATCCTGCGCGACGGTCCGGGCGTCGGCGTGAGCGTCGTCTGCCTGGACGGCGACGAGCAGCTGCTGCCCGAGGAGTGCACGGTCGTGGCGCTCGCGCGCGTGGACGGCGGCATGACGCTGCGTCGGCAGGACGCCGACGACCTGCGGTCCGTGCTGGTCGACGAGGTGCAGGACGACTGGTACGAGCCCGTCGCCCGCGCCGTCGCCGCGGTGCACGACGTGACCGCCGCCGAGGGCGAGGGGCTCATCCCCGACTCGGCGCGGCTCGTCGAGGTGCTCGGCATCGAGGAGCTCGACGCCGAGCAGATGGTGGCCCGGTGGCGCATGATCGACAGCGGCGGAAAGGGCAGCACCGCCGCCGTCGTGGGAGTGTCGCTGGACGGGCCGTTCACGCTCGACATGGTGCGCGACGGGCCGCACGCCCTCGTGGGCGGCACCACGGGTTCGGGCAAGTCGGAGTTCCTGCAGACCGTCGTCGCGTCGCTCGCGGTGGTGAACACGCCAGAGACCATGAACTTCGTGCTCGTCGACTACAAGGGTGGCGCCGCGTTCAGCCAGTGCGAGCAGCTGCCGCACACCGTCGGCATGGTCACCGACCTCGACTCCCACCTGGTGGAACGGGCGCTCGACTCGCTGCGTGCCGAGCTCACCTTCCGCGAGCACATCCTCGCCGCCGCAGGGGCCAAGGATCTGGAGGACTACCTCGACGCCCAAGGGCGGGGGTACGTGGGACCCACGCTGCCGCGCCTGATGATCGTCATCGACGAGTTCGCCTCGATGGCCCGCGAGCTGCCCGACTTCGTCGCCGGGCTGGTCAACATCGCCCAACGGGGCCGCTCGCTCGGCATCCACCTGATCCTCGCGACGCAGCGTCCGTCCGGCGTCATCTCCCCGGAGATCCGCGCCAACACGAACCTGCGCGTCGCCCTGCGGATGACGGACAAGAGCGAGTCCAAGGACGTCATCGACGCGAACGAGGCGGCGGACATCACCAAGTCGCAGCCCGGCCGGGCCTACGCCCGGCTCGGGAGCACGTCGCTGATCCCGTTCCAGTCCGCCCGCGTGGGCGGACGGCGGCTCTCGCTGACCGACCTCGGCCAGGTCGACCCGCCGTTCGTCGCACGGGTGTCGGTGGCCGACCTCGGTGCCCCGCCGCCGAGCCGGCCCCGCGCGAAGCGGCAGGAGAACGTCGAGACCGACCTCGCCGCACTCGTCGAGACCCTGCGCGAGACCGCAAAGCTGGGCGGGTGGCCCGCACCGCGGCGGCCGTGGCTGCCGGCGCTCCCGGACCTGCTCTCCTTCGACGGACTGGTACAGCCGACCGCCCGGTCGCAGTTCGCCTGGGCGCTGGAGGACTCGCCCGCGGACCAGCGCCAGGGCCCCGCCCTGATCGACCTCGACGACTTCGGGCACCGGTACGTGATCGGCGCCCCGGGCAGCGGCCGCTCGACGACGCTGCGCACCGTGGCGTTCGCCGCGGCGCACAGCATGCCCGTGGCCGACCTGCACCTGTACGCGCTCGACTGCGGCAACGGCGCACTGACGGTGCTGAACGAGCTGCCGCACACGGGCGCCGTCGTGCAGCGCGGGCAGGCCGAGCGGGCCAAACGCCTGCTCACGCGCCTGCAGGCCGAGCTAGGGCGGCGCCAGCAGGTGCTCGCGGCGGGCAACTTCGCGAGCGTCACGGAGCAGCGTGAGCTCGCCGACCCCGGCACCGGGCTGCCGCGCGTGCTCGTGCTGATCGACCGCTGGGAGAGCTTCATGAGCACCTACGGCGAGGTCGACAGCGGCAAGCTCGTCGAGATCGTCCAGGAGCTGCTGCGCGACGGCGCGAGCGCGGGCATCCACCTCCTGGTCGCCGGCGACCGCAGCCTGCTCTCCAGCCGGATGAGCGTGCTGACCGACGACTCCCTCGTGCTGCGGCTGACCGACCGGTTCGACTACGGGATGGTCGGCATCAACCACAAGAAGCTGCCCGAGGAGATCCTGCCCGGTCGGGCGTTCCGGTCGGGCAGCGGGCTCGAGGTGCAGGTGGCGATCCTCGGCGACGACCCGTCGGGCCGCGCCCAGACAGGCGCCGCCCGCCGGATGGCGGCCGAGATCCGGGAGCGCGAGGACGTGGTGCCCGGGACGGGTCCGTTCCGCGTGGACGACCTGCCCTCGACGATCACCGTCGACGCGGCCTACCAGTACGTCGGCCCGGAGGCGGCTCAGCCGATGTGGGCGCTGCTCGGTGTGGGCGGCGACGACCTGACGGCGTTCGGCATGGACCTCGCGGGGGACGCGCCCGCGTTCCTGGTGGGCGGCCCGTCCAAGTCGGGGCGGTCCACGCTGCTGGCGGTCATGACCGAGTCGCTGCTGCGCGGCGGCACCCAGGTGGTGATCCTCGCGCCCCGGCCGAGCGTCCTGCGCGACTTCGAGGGCCGCGACGGCGTGCGCGCCGTGCTCACCGGCGCGGAGATCACGGAGGAGGAGCTGGCGCCGCACCTCGACCCGGACGGTACCCCGGTGGTGCTGGTCGTGGACGACGGCGAGCTCCTGGCCGACGCCCCGGCGAAGACCTGGCTGCGGGCCTACCTGCGCACGGCCCCCGACAACCGCCGCGGGCTGATCCTCGGCGGCGACGCCTCCGAGGTGGCGAGCGGCTTCTCCGGCTGGCAGGTCGACGTCAAGAAGAGCCGGCGAGGCGCGCTGCTCAGCCCGCAGGACCGGTTCGACGGCGACCTGGTGGGCGCGAGCCTGCCGCGTTCCGCCGTGGCGACCCAGGTCACCCCGGGCAAGGCGCTGGTGCACCTCGGGTCGGGGGAGCTGATGACGGTGCTGGTGCCGACGCTGTAGGGGTTCGCTCCGGTCCGCGTGGCGGTGGGCGGTTCGCCCACCGTCGTGCCACCGTAGGACCGTGCCAGCGCACGAGCCGACAGACCTCGACGCGGTCATCGACGCGCTCTACGCCCGGCCGCTCGAGGAGTTCATCGCCGCCCGCGACGCCGCCGTCCGCCAGATCGCGGACGGCGGCGACCGGCTGAGCGCCGAGCGGGTCAAACGCCTGCCCAAACCGTCGGTCGCGGCCTGGGTGATCAACCGCGTGGCGCGGGACCACCCCGAGGAGATCGGGGCGCTCGCGGACCTCGGCGACGAGCTGCGGTCCGCCACCCAGGACCGCGACCGCGGCCGCATCCGGGCCCTGGACCACCTGCGGCGGGAACGCACCGAGGCGCTGGTCCGTACCGTCCGGGAGGCGGGCGAGGTGGGCGGGCGCACCGTGTCGTCCGCGGTGCTGGACCGCCTGACCGAGACCCTGACGGCGGCCGTGATGGACCCGGACGCCGCCGCGGTCGTGCGGGCCGGACGCGTCTCGCGTGCGCTGCAGCACGTCGGGTTCGGGATCGTGGACGAGCAGGGCGAGGAGGCCGAGCTCGTCGCGCTGCACGTCGTGCGGGACGGGGACGGTGCCGGGGGCGGCCCCGGCGCTGAGGACGGGGCGGACGGCGAGGACGGTCCGGACGGCGAAGACGCTGCGGGCCCGGACGCGGCGTCCGCCGAGACGGACCTGACGGCCGCGGAGCGGGCGGTCGACGAGACCTCGGCGCACGTCGACGAGCTGGAGGAGCGCCGCGACGAGGTCCGCGAGCGGATCCGGACCGCCGACGCCGCCGTCGAGCACGGCCAGGACGAGGTGGAGCGCCTCGACCAGGAGCTCGAACGCCTCACCGCGGAGCGGGACGCCGCACGTCAGGCGCTGGGGGAGGCCCGGGAGGCTGCGGACGAGGCCCGCGCCGACCTGGCTGCGGTCGAGGACGAGCTCGACGACGCCGTCGAACGCGCCGCCGAGGCCCGCCGCCGTCGCCGGGCTGCCCGCGGGCGGTGACTTCTGGGGGTGAGGCTGCCGCGGACGATGACCCCTCGGAAACCTCGCCCGCTCCGGACCCCGGCCCGAGGCATCGGTTCGCCGACCGTTCGTGGCGCGTTCATGCCGGTGGGGGAGTGTTCGGCGCATGCGTCGCCTCACCACCCTCGCGGCACTGTCCGCTCTGACAGTCCTCGTCCTCCTGCCCGGCCTGGCCGTGCCCGCGGACGCGCACGGGTTCACGTCCACCGTCTACGCCGACGCCTCGACCCCGCAGCCGGGCGTCGTGCGCACCGAGCTGGGCCTCGAGTACGACCTGCTCGTCGTCTCCGCCGCCGAGAACCAGGACGACCGTGCCTTCTTCGACGAGGGCATGGCCGTCTGGGAGACCGGCGACGAGCCGACGGCGCTGGCCGCCCACGCGGACACCGTGCTCGGGTACGTCACCGGCCGCTTCGAGGTGACCGCCGACGGCGAGGTGTGCGCCCCGGGGCAGTTCGGCGAGTTCCGCGTCGAGGAGCGCGAGGGCGTGCCCTACGCGGTGCTGGTGCTCGACCACGCCTGTGCGGCCGTCCCCGGCACGGAGCCGGACGCGCCGCCCGTCGACTACGAGGTGCGCAGCACGCTCTTCGGCGACGAGGAGGGCTACGTCACCGGCACGACGACGATCCTCGACTACGAGCTCGACGGAGTCGCAGGCAGCGCGGCGCTCACCCAGCACACGCCCTCGTTCTCGACGATCCAGCCCTGGTACGAGCGCATGGGCCACTTCTTCGCGCTGGGGGCCGAGCACCTGCTGTCGGGCGCGGACCACATCCTGTTCCTCGTCGCACTCATCGTGGGCTCCCGGCGCCTGCGCGACGTGGTGCTCGCCGCCACCTCGTTCACCGTGGCGCACTCCGTGACGTTCATGCTGGCGGCGCTCGGCCTGGTCAGCGCGCCGGCCGCCGTCGTCGAGCCCGTCATCGCGCTGTCGATCGCCGTCGTGTCGGCCTGGCACGTGTGGGGCCTGTGGCGTCGCCGGCCGGACGCCCACGACGGCGTGCTCGAGCCGACGCGCGCCGGGCGCCTCGCGCTCGGCCGGGCGGACTGGTTCCGGCTCGCGGTCGTCTTCGCCTTCGGGCTGGTGCACGGGCTCGGGTTCGCCGGGGCGCTCGGCATCGACGAGCCGTTCTCGTGGACCCTGCTCGGCTCCCTCCTGGTGTTCAACGTGGGCATCGAGGTGGTGCAGCTCGGGATCATCGCCGTCGTCTTCCCGCTGCTGACCCTCCTGCGCCGCCGCGCACCCCGGACGGCGCTCTGGGCGGGTGCGGCCATCGCGGCCGGCGTGGCGCTGGTCGGGCTCTTCTGGTTCGGCCAGCGCCTGCTCGGGCTGGAGTGAGCCGGAAGATCACCCGCCGCCGGGGCTTCTGTTCATCCGGCGCTCATCCAGCCGTCGGGCGCGATTCGTATTCCGGGGCAACAGTCGGCCCGGCGCCGCCTGGCGCCCCGTTCCTGGAGGATTCATGCAAGCGAATGCTCATTCCCCGGCTGCGCACCTGCGCGGCTGGGGGCGTTCGGCCGTCGTGGCGCTGGGGCTCGTCTCCGTCGTCGCGGGCGGTCTGACGTACGCCGCGACGTCGGCAGGTGCCGCGGACCTGCCCGAGACCTTCCTGGGCAGCACGACCGCCTGGAAGTACTCGGACACCAACACCGACCCCGCCGCCGGCGGTGCCGACCGGCTCACGTGGACCCGCGCGGGCTTCGACGACACGGCCTGGAAGAGCGGCACCGGCCCGTTCGGTGCCAAGAACGGCTCGCCGACGCCGGACCTCGGCTCCGGGTTCCCCGTGACCTCGGTGCTGGCGCACTACGTGGACCCGGCGGCCGCGACCAAGGTGGCCGTCCCCACCTATCACCTGCGCACCACGTTCGACGTGACGGAGGACCAGCTCGAGCGCATCGCGTCGCTGCGCGGTGACGTGACCTTCGACGACGCCGTGCAGATCTTCGTCAACGGCACCAAGGTGGCCGGCTTCGTCGACGAGCGGGTCGAGGCGGTGCCGGACGCGCAGAAGAACCTGACGTACGCGGGCGCCAGCGCCGGCAACCCGGTCGACCAGCAGTTCGCCGTGCCGGCGGACGTGCTGCGCGCGGGAGTCAACACGCTGGCGATCGCCCTGTACAACGACCGGGCGAACAGCTCCGACGTGTACCTGGCCCTCAAGTCGCTGGTTCCCGTCGAGACGCCGGACGAGGAGCCCACGACCACAGTCTCGGACCTCGTGCTCGGCATCGGGGCGACCGAGGCCGAGCGCAACCTCGCCTGGTACGCGGACACCGACACCGAGCAGGTGGCCCAGATCGCGCCCGCGGGCGAGGTCGTGGGCGGCGTGTTCCCGGACGACGCGATCAGCGTGGCCGCGACCGGTGGTCCCTCGTCGAGCGGCGAGTTCTACCGCCACGCGACGTTCACCGGTCTCGAGGCCGACACGGCGTACACCTACCGCGTGGGCACCGACGGCGCCTGGTCCGCCGAGCACACGTTCCGTACGCGCGGCTTCGACGGCGCCTTCGACTTCCTGTTCTTCGGCGACCCGCAGCTCGGCTCGTCCGGGAACGTGCCGCGCGACACCGAGGGCTGGATCGACACGCTCGACGTCGCCACGCAGGCCTACCCGCAGGCCGAGATGCTCTTCTCGGCGGGCGACCAGGTGGAGGCGGCGGGCAGCGAGGCGCAGTACGAGGCCTTTCTGTCGACCGACCACCTGCGCGAGATCCCGTTCGTGGCGAACAACGGCAACCACGACGTCGGCAACAAGGCGTACAGCCAGCACTTCAACACGCCGAACCTCGACCAGACGGCGGGTCCCGGTACCGGCACGAGCTCCGGCGGCGACTACTGGTTCGTCTACAAGGACGTGCTGTTCCTCAACCTCAACTCCAACAGCCGCGACTACGCGTCGCACGAGCGGTTCGTGCGCGACGTGATCGCGGAGCACGGCGACGAGGCGAAGTGGAAGGTCGTGTCGTTCCACCACTCGATCTACTCGGTGGGCCCGCACGCCACCGACGGTGACGTGATCGACCGCCGCAACCAGTGGCCCACGCTCTTCTCCTCCGTTGGTGTGGACCTGGTGCTCCAGGGCCACGACCACAGCTACGCCCGCTCGTACCTGATCCGCAACGGCGAGAAGGCCGACCCCGCAGAGGAGGCGGGCGCCGACGTGCTCACCCCGGGTCCCGGCGGCGTGCTCTACCTGACGGCGAACTCGGCGTCCGGCTCGAAGTACTACTCGGCCAACGCGGCCGGCTCGTGGTGGCTCTCGGCCTTCAACCAGGAGAACGTGCGCAACTACACGGCCGTGGAGGTCACGGACGACGCGATCTCGGTCAAGACCATCCGGTCCGAGGCCAAGGACGCCGACCGCCCGGTGAACTCCGTCGTCGACCAGGTGACCATCGCCAGGCCGGTCGACCCGAACACCCAGCGCCTGCAGGTCGTGGTACCGAAGGGGGCCCCGGGCGAGTTCGTCTGGAGCATCGACGGCGCCAACACGCTGGTCGACCTCGGCACCGCAGAGGCCGCCGGTGACCACTACGCCGCCGACGGCTCGATCAACCCGATCCGGGTGACCGACACGCGCCGCGGCAGCCCGCAGTGGGCGATGTCCGCCCAGGTGGGCGACTTCACGTCGAACGGGAAGTCGTTCTCCGGCCGGTTCCTCGGCTGGCAGCCGAGCCTCATCGAGGCGGGCGGGGAAGCCCTCGCCGGCGCCCGGATCACGTCCGGGTTCGGCGGCGGGCCGGGCCTGTCGCAGTCGTCGACCCTCGGTCACGCCGAGGTGGGCCACGCGGCCGGTTCGGCGCTGCTCGGTGCCGACCTCGACCTGAAGATTCCCGTCGACGTCACCGACGGGACCTACCGGGCCACGCTCACGCTGACCGCGCTGAGCTGACCCATGGCCGGGCGGGCGGTGCTCGTACCCCGAGCGCCGCTCGCCCGGTCCGCACGGCCGTTGGTCGAGCTCGTCGAGGCCTCTGACCGGTCTCTCGGCGCGCTCGACCAACGGTTCGCCGCTGCTCACCTGCACCACCGCGCACGAACCCCCGAAGGAAGCCCCATGCCCGTCGCCGTCACTCGCTCCCGCGCCGTCGTCGCGCTCCTGCTCACCGCCCTCGCGACGGCGGTTGCGGGACCTGCCGCCGCCGGACCTGGCGCCACCGCACCCGCCGTCACCGCGACCGCGGCCCCCACCGACGACGTCACCTGGGGCGTGCGCACCGCGACCAACGACCACGGCGCCGACCGGGAGAACTTTCGCTACACGGTGGACCCGGGCGTCACGCTGACCGACGAGCTCGTGGTCACCAACCACGGCGAGGGCACGCTCGAGCTCGACATCTACGCTGCCGACGGCTACACGACCACCTCCGGGCAGCTCGACGTCCTGACCCGGGACACAGACTCGGCAGAGGTGGGTTCCTGGCTGGTGCCAGGCGTCGACCGGGTACGGCTGGCGCCGGGCAAGAGCGCCGACGTGCCCTTCACGCTCCGGGTGCCGGACGACGCGACCCCCGGGGACCACGCCGGAGCGATCCTCACCTCGCGCACCGTGACCGCCCAGGAGGCGGGCCTCGACTACGAGACCCGCTCCGGCGTCCGCGTCTACCTGCGGGTCGCGGGCGACCTCGCCCCGGGCCTGACGGTCACCGACCAGCACGTCGAGTACCACCAGAACCTCAACCCGTTCGGGGCCGGGGACGCGACCGTCACCTACACCGTGCGCAACGACGGCAACGTGCGCGTCGCCGCGCACCAGACGGTGGGCGTGGCCGGGCCGTTCGGGTGGTTCCGCGCCACGGCCGAGGCCGACGACGTCCCCGAGCTCCTGCCGGGGGAGTCGTGGCCCGTGTCGGTGGTGGTCTCCGGCGTCGTGCCCCTGTTCCGGGTGAGTGCCGACGCCGTGCTCGTGGCCGAGCTGCCCGAGGTCGCCGGCACGACGCCGGGCGTCGCACCCGTCGAGGTGAGCACCTCCGGGTGGGCGGTGCCGTGGCTGCCGCTGGCGCTCCTGGTGCTGCTCGTGGCCGCGGTCGTGCTGATCGTGCACCGACGCCGGACCCGTGCGCAGCGGGAGGACGCGCGGGTGCGGGCCGCCGTCGAGCAGGCGTTGGCGGAGCGGGAGGCGCTGGCGGAGCGGGAGGCGACCGCAGGTGCCGGCGCCGAGCAGCCCGAGGCGGTCAGCCCGTGAGGCGGACGACGGCGAGCCTCGCCGCGCTCGGTGTAGCGCTCGTGCTGGCGGCGTGCTGGGCGCCCCCGGACGCCGCCGGGGGCGACGCCGCGAGCCCGCCGCCCCTGACCGGGTTCGCGGCACGGTTCGTCGGATCCGCGCACGAACCGGCCCCCGAGGCGACCGTCCGCCCCGTCCCGGGCAGCTGGGACGACGTCGTCGTGCCGGCCGGGTACACGATGGTCCTGATCGCGCGCGGCGGCGAGGCCACGACGGAGACGCTGACCGCCGCCGTCAAGAGTTATGCCGCCACGCACGGCACGAGGCTGACGGTGCTGCCCGCCCGCAGCGACGACGAGGTCGAGCAGCGCATCCATGAGGCCGTCGCCGCCGATCCTGACCTGGTCGTCGGCGTGGGCGACGGAGTCGTGGACGTCTTCTCCCTCATCACCGCCCAGTATCTGGACACGGACTTTCTCGTGGTCGGCGCACAGCTGCCGGAGCCCACGCACAACGTCACGGCGGTCACCTGGCCGGGGGCCGAGTTCCGGGGCACCGGCCTGGGCAACGGCGGCGCCGACCCGGGCGCTGTCACCCCCGAGCGTGCCGGCCAGGCCGTGAGCGCTGGGGCCGCGAGCGTGCTGCACGACCTGATGGGCATCGTCATCGACCTCGGCCAGTGAGGCGAAGGCCGGGACCATCACGATCACCCCAGGTCAGAGGAGGGCCAAGGCTCCTGGTGGGCGGCATCTCCGAGTCGGCGCCGGATCGAGGCGCTGCGGCACCGATGCAAGATCCGCTACCTCGACAAGCTGGTCGACGAGCTCGAACGGGCCAAGAAGATGGAGTCGATTCTGCGGGGCGGGGAGCCTGCCTATCGCCGACATTGAGGTGGGCTTCGAGTCTGTCCGTGCGGTGCCAAGGGTTATCCACAGATTTGAAATCCGCCCAGCAGACCGCACGAGTGTTCGAGATAATAGACGCACCGAGGAAGTGAGAACTAGAGGCGAGCAGCGGGATGGGCGGGGGTGGGCATGGTGGAGCAGACGACGAACAGTGGCACCGCCGCCGGCCTGCCTGCTGCGGCCTCGATCGAGGAGACTCTGGCCCGGATCGAGAACGAGATCGACCACCTCACCGCCCAGACCAACCCCGAGACGCTGACCGGGTGGGACGCCCCAAGCATCGGCCGCCTGGCCGACGCACACACCCGGATCCGTCGGCTGACCGGACGCCTGGACGGTGTCCGTTACACCCTGCTGCCCCGGATCGAGAATGAGGGTTCGTGGCGCTCGGGTGGCACGGCCCGGACGTTCACGACCTGGCTGCGCCTGCGTGAAGGAATCTCCGCGTCCACGGCAGGTAAGGACATGACGATCGCGCGCCGCCTCACCACCGCCCTCCCCGTCACCCGGGAACGTCTGGTCGCCGGGACGTTGGGTGTGGACCACGCCCGCGTGATGATGGAGGTCGCGCCCACCAGCGCGACCCGCACCGACGCGCTGGCGTGGTTGATCGATACCCGCACGGGTCACACCACGACACCGGAACAGTTCGTGCAGACCGTTGCGGTCGACTTCCCCGACCCGTCCGAGGACCCGGACGGGACCCGCACCCGTGACCTGGTCACGCAGGTCCTGGAGGGTGCGGTCGCTACCGGGACTCTGGTCACGGGTGAGGGCCTGGTGCTGCGGGAGGCTGGTGTGTTGAACGCGGACCAGTTCCGCAAGGTGGCGCGCCGGTTCGCGACCATCACCGACCCGGACACCGACGACCTCGATGATGACAAGGCCGCGCAGGGCGAGTTCTTCGACTTGTCCAAGACGTTCGGTGGGTATCACGTGGCCGGGTTCCTCACCGATGAGCACGGCCTGCAGCTCACCACCGCGATCAACGCGATGATGGGTGCCCCGTCAGCGGAAGACACCCGCACGACGACGCAGCGTCGCGCGCAGGGTCTGGCGGATGTGGCGCGGGTGGTGCTGGACACCAACCAGGCCTCGCCGGGGGCGGCGATCGCACCACACCTGAACGTCACGGTGTCCTGGAACGAGTTCGTCGCTCAGGTCACCAGGACCCGTGACGGGCTGTGCCTGTCGTGCGGACAGGCGACACCCGGTCGCGGCAACCGCCCGGGCGCTGGTGCGAAGACCCCAGGCACAGGCACAGGCACAGGCACAGGAACAGGCACAGGAACAGGCACAGGAACAGGCACGGGCGCAGGCACGGGCGCAGGCACGGGCGCAGGCACCGGTGTATGTGCAGGTGCAGGCACCGGCACCGGTGCGGATGTTGGTGCAGGCGCGCTGGACACCAGCCCAGCGGCCGGTAGCCCGACCGGCAGTTCGACCGGTACTCCGAGTCCGGGTGGAGGTCCGGGTGGAGATCAGGGTGGCTGGGATACAGCGGAGCCGACACTGTCCACGCTGTTGTCGCCTGGTGGTCCGGTGTTCACCGAGACCGGCGGCCGCGCCCCACGCACCCTGGTGCGCCGGTTGGCGTGTCACAGTGCGATCACCCGGATCGTGTTCGGACCCGACGGAGCAGTCCTCGACGTGGGTCGTGCCCAACGCACCGTGTCGGGGCAGATGCGACGCGCTGTCATCGCCCGAGACCAACACTGCGTCTACCCCGGATGTGACCAACCACCCTCACGGTGCGAGGTCCACCACGCCATCACCCACTGGGCTGCCGGCGGGGACACCTCGGTGACCAACAGTGCGTTGCTGTGCTGGTACCACCACCAGCTCGTCGACACCCGCGGCATCACCATGCACTGGACCGGGAAGGCCCCGGCCGACACCACTGCCGGTGCTCTGCTGGAGACCGGATGGGCCTTCACCGACGCCCGTGGGCACCGCATCCAACTACCCGAACCCATCGAAGCGCCACCACCAGCCGACGCCGCCTGACCGACCGACGCCGCCTGATCGACCGATGCCGCCTGATCGATCGACCGACCGACCGACCGCTTGACCGTGTCCGTCCGAGCCCGCCCGCCTGACCGTGCCCAAGCCTCCGGACGGGCGGATCCCGCAAGCTGGATCCGCCCGCCGCATCGCCCTGGCGGTGACCGCACCGACCTGGATTTCGGCGGTCCGGGACCAGCGAACGGACGTACCTCAAGACCCGGGCGCGACTCCGGGACTACACCGTGATGGCGTCCGCCACGATCTCGCGCTCGGCGCCCGCGGCGATGCGCCAGACGGCGTCGGCGAGGTCGTCGGGGTCGAGGGTCGTCGTGGGAAGGTCCAGGCCGGGTGTGCCGTCGGCGTTCGCGGGCAGGGAGGTCAGCATGCGGTGGATGTCGCCGCGTTCGATGAGTCCGCCGACCACCAGGGATCCGACGTGGACACCGTCGGGCGCCGCAGCCTCGGCGAGGGTCAGGGCATAGGTGCGCAGGGCGGCGGAAGCCGGCGCGAACGGTCCGAGGAACGGCAGCGGGACCAGCGCGCTGAGCCCCGCGACGTAGACGATCGCGCCGCTGCCGCGCTCGCGCATCCCGGGCAGGACCAGCCCCGCCAGCTCGACGGCGGGCTCCACCACCTGCGCGGCGGCGGCACGCACGTCGTCGGGGCCTGTCTCGAGGATGCCGACGGGCGGGGCTGCGGGGTTGTCCGCTCCCGGCCCGTGATAGACGACGTCGATCTGCCCGAGCTCGCTCTGGACCTCGTCGATCGCGCGGCGTAGCTCGCCGGGAGCTCGTACGTCCGCGGCGACGGCGATCGCGCGGACGCCGGCCGAGCGCAGGTCGTCCAGATAACCCTGGTGGCGATCGGCGCTGCGGGAGACGAGACCGACGTCGTATCCCTCCGCGCCGAAGCGACGTGCTACCGACATGCCGAGCCCGGGACCTGCGCCCAGGACCAGCAGGGTGGGGGAGGTGCTCACTCTTGTCTCCTCGTCGTCGTCAACTTGCCGCCCGTTGGATACGGTGACGGGATCGATCCTCACGGTCGCGCCGACGTCTCGGAAGAAGGCACTTTCATGTCAGATGGGAACACCGGTGTGCCCCACATGGTCGCCGCCGCCGTCAGCGCCGGGTTGCCGGGAAAGGTCCCGGTCGCGGACTACGAGGCGTGTCCGGTCACGCACGCGGTCCGGATGCTGGGCGACAAGTGGACGCTGCTCATCCTGATGCTGCTCGCCGAGCGTGCGCACCGGTTCAACGAGCTCCACCGGCGTGTGGACGGGATCAGCCAGCGGATGCTGACGCGCACCCTCCGGACGCTGGAGGACGACGGGCTCGTCGTCCGGACCGTGTTCCCGACGGTCCCGCCGGGCGTCGAGTACGGTCTCACGGCGCGGGGTCGTGAGCTGTTGGTCCCGCTGTCCGCACTGGCCGACTGGGTGGTGCGGGACAGCGCGGCGTAGGACGTCGTGGAATGGCGAGCGCGGCGGCGGCCGCCGCTCTCGCCGTGGTTGCCGCTCTCGCTAACGTACGCGTATGCGAACGTCAGCCGGGCCGCGCGGGCTGCTCATCGGGAGACGGCACGAGGCCCGGCGCATCAGCGAGCTGACCGATGCCGCGCGCGACGGCCGGGGCGGCGCCCTCGTCCTGCGCGGCGAGGCGGGTATCGGCAAGAGCGCGCTGCTGGAGAGCGTCCAGCAGGGGGTCGAGCAGAGTGCCCAGCAGAGCGTTCCCGCATTCCAGGTCATCCGAGCGACCGGATCCCAGTACGAGGCGGAGCTGCCGTTCGCCGCCCTGCACCAGTTCTGCCTACCGGTGCTGAAGCATCTTGACGAGCTGCCCCCGCAGCACCGGGACGCCCTCCTGGTCGCGTTCGGGCTGGCCACGGGCACACCTGACGTCTTTCACGTGGGCCTCGCCGCCCTCGGCCTGCTCGCGGCCGCGGCCCGGGAACGCCCGCTCCTGTGCCTGGTCGACGACGCCCAGTGGCTGGACGCCGCCTCGTCGAAGGCACTGACCTTCCTCGCCCGGCGGATCGCCGCCGAGCCCGTCGCCATGGTGTTCGCCGTCCGGCTGCCTACTCCGGTCGGCGAGCAGGACGGGCAGGACGGGCAGGACGAGCAGGACGGGCAGGACGGGCAGGACGAGCTGGACGGCCTGCCGAACCTGACCGTCGGCGGGCTGAGCGACGCGGAGGCCGGCGCGCTGCTCACCGCGCAGAGCCACGAGGCCCTCGACGAGCAGGTACGCGACCGGATCGTGGCCGAGGCGCGCGGGAACCCGCTGGCCCTGCTCGCCCTGCCCAGGGCGGGCGGGTTCGCCCCGCCGGACGCGTCCCCGGTGCCGACCCGGGTCGAGCAGGGCTTCCGGGCGACGCTCGCCGGTCTGCCCGCGGACGCGCGGCTGCTGCTGACCATCGCGAGCGCCGACCCGACCGGTCACCCCGGGCTGCTGTGGCCCGCGGCGCAGCGGCTCGGTATGGACGTCGGGCGCGCGGGGGCGGCGGCTACCGCTACGGGGCTCGTCGAGCTCGGTACGCGCGTCCGCTTCTTCCATCCGTTGGCCCGCGCTGCCGCCTACCAGGCGGCGGGCACGGAGGAGCGCAGGCGGGCGCACTGGGCGCTCGCCGCGGTGACCGACCCGGTCGCGGACCCGGACCGGCGCGCGTGGCACCGCGCGCAGGCCGGCGCCGGACCGGACGACGAGGTAGCGGCCGAGCTGGAGCGTTCGGCGTCCCGTGCCCGGGCGCGTGGCGGGGTGGTGGCTGCTGCGGCGTTCCTGGAACGTGCAGCGGAGCTGTCGCTGGATGCGCGCAGGCGGGTGGAACGGACGTTGACGGCGGCCCGGGCTCAGCTCGAGGCAGGCGCCGCCGACCGCGCGGCCGAGCTGCTCACCGCCGTCGAGGGCTCGGGCCGAGGCGCTGGCCTGGACGAGCTGCGGCTTGCCGAGGCAGACCTGCTGCGGGGCCAGATCGCCTTCGTGCGGGAGGGGGACGACGGCGGTCCGGCGTTCATGCTGCGCGCGGCAGGCCGCCTCGCGGAGCCCGCCCCGGAACGGTCCCGTGAGATCTACCTCGAGGCGCTCGAGATGAGCCTGCTCGTCGGCCGGGGGACCGGGGTGATGGACCGGGTCCTGGAGGAGGCTCAGACCGCTGCTCAGCCCGCCCCGCGCACCCCGGACATCCTGGACGCGCTGTCCGTCCTGGCCGCTGAGGGGCACCGTGCGGGGGTGCCGCTGATCCGGGCCGCCCTCGACGGCGTCGACGGCGAGATGTGGACGCGGCATCCGGCGCTCGCCATCACGCTCGCGGCCGAGCTGTGGGACCCGCAGACCCACGCGACGATCATCGAGTGGCTCATGAAGCACGGCCGCGAGTCGGGTTCGCCACTCGTCCTCTGCCTCGGCCTCGCCCAGACGGCCACCCACGCCGCGATGACCGGCGACCTCGACCGGGCGATGGCAGCCATCGCCGAGGAGGAGGCGATCACCGACGCGACGGGCGTGCCGTCCGTCATGTACCACCGGCTGCACCTGGCCGCCATGCGCGGACGCCGCGAGGAGGCGTTCGCGCTGTTCGAGACGGCCACGGCTTCCGCGCGCAGCGCCGGCCAGTTCGTCGCGAACGTGCACTGGGCGCGGGCGGTGCTGAACAACGGCCTCGCCGACCATCCCGCGGCGCTCGCCGCCGCCCGTCGGGCCACCGCCGACGGCGACCTCTACATCGCCGCGATCGCCCTGCCCGAGCTGGTCGAGGCCGCCGTCCGCTGTGGTGAGCTCGACGCCGCCCGGGCCGCGCTGGAGTCCCTCACCGAACGGACGGAGGCGAGCGGGACGGCGTCGGGCCTTGGTATCGCCGCCTCCGCGCGTGCGCTGGTGACAGGCAGCGAGAACGACTACCGGGAGGCGCTCGACCACCTCGCCCAGAGCCCGCTGCTGCCGTACCGGGCCCGGGCCCATCTCCTGTACGGGGAGTGGCTGCGCCGCGAGGGCCGACGGCGGGACTGCCGCCCGCACCTGCGCACCGCCCACGACCTGCTGTCCGGGGCCGGGCTGGAGGCGTTCGCCCAGCGGGCCGCCGCCGAGCTGCGCGCCACCGGTGAGACCGCCCGCAGCCGGTCCGGGCACACGCGCGACCAGCTCACCATGCAGGAGCTGCACATCGCGCGCCTGGTGGCCACGGGTGCGACGTCGAACGAGGTGGCCGCCCGGCTGTTCATCAGCCCGCGCACGGTCGACGCGCACCTGCGCAACATCTTCCGCAAGCTGGGCATCACGTCCCGCAGGCAGCTCAGGGACCAGCCAGACCTCAGGTCTACGTAGTTCTCGCCGACGCGACGCAAGCCCCGTCCGGGGGACCGTCGTGCCATGGAACGTCGCACAGTCTTGAAGATCTTCGGTATCGGCATCGGGGGAGCAGCGGTCCTGGGCGCCGGCGGCCTCGGCGCCTACTACGCCACCGCCAGGCGGGACACCGTCGGCGCCGTCGACTTCGCCTCCCCACTGGTGATCCCACCGCTCGCCGAGTCCACGGTCGATGCCTCCGGGGCGCGGGTGTTCACGCTCGGCCTCCAGGCAGGGGAGACGGCGTTCAAGGACGGGCCGGCGACCCGCACCTGGGGCGTCAACGGCAGCTACCTCGGCCCGACGGTCCGCGCCCGCCACGGCGAGCGGGTTCAGCTCGCGGTGCACAACGGCCTCGACCAGGAGACCTCGCTCCACTGGCACGGCATGCACCTGCCCGCTGCGATGGACGGCGGCCCCCATCAGCCCGTCGCGCCCGGCGCGACCTGGGAGCCGACGTGGACCGTCGACCAGCGGGCCGCTACCCTCTGGTACCACCCGCACGTGCACGGCGCGACCGCCGACCACACCTACCGCGGCCTGACCGGCCTGTTCCTCATCGACGACGCCGAGGACGACTCGGCCGGCGACTCAGCCGGCGACTCAGCAGGACAGCCGAACCTGCCGTCCACCTACGGCGTCGACGACGTGCCGATGATCGTCCAGGACCGGGCGTTCGACCGGGACAACCAGTTCGTCAACCGCATCCCGCTGGCGGGCTCGCTCGGAGTGATCGGCGACGAGATCCTCGTCAACGGCACGCTCGGCCCGTACTTCGACGTCACCACGGGGCTCGTGCGGCTGCGCCTGCTCAACGCCTCCAACGCGCGTCTGTACAACTTCGGGTTCTCCGACGACCGGCGGTTCGCGCTGATCGCCACCGACGGGGGTCTGCTCGCCGAACCCTGGGAGACCGATCGGCTGCACCTCTCGCCGGGCGAGCGCGCCGAGGTCGTCGTGGCCTTCGAGCCCGGCGAGACCGTCGACCTGCGCTCCTACCCGTCCCCGGGCCTCGGCGGTGCGTCCGGCCGGCTCGACGGCTTCGAGGATCGCCTCGACGTCTGCCGGTTCCACGCCGCGGACACCCTGTCCGACGACGCCGAGCTTCCCACCGAGATCCCCGCAGTGCTCGCGGACGCCCCGGACCTGGCCGGCGCCGCGGTCGCCGCGGAACGCACCTTCGTGCTCGCGTCGGACCAGATCAACGGCCGTTCGATGGTGATGGACCGCATCGACTTCGGCGTCCGCGAGGGCACCGTCGAGGTGTGGGAGGTGACCAACGACAACGGGTTCCTGCACAACTTCCACGTCCACGACGTCCAGTTCCAGGTGCTCACGGTCGACGATGCGGAGCCGGAACCGCACCTGCGCGGCTGGAAGGACACGGTCCTGCTGGTCCAGGGCAGGCGCTACCGGCTGGCGATGCGCTTCACCGACCACACCGACCCGAACGTGCCGTACATGTACCACTGCCACCTGCTGCAGCACGAGGACGACGGCATGATGGGCCAGTTCGTGGTCCTGGCCGAGGACGAGCAGGTGGGTACGGTCTCGACCGCCCACGCCCATCCCTGATCCGGCCGCTCGTCAGGTGCCGGACAGGCGGACCGGGTCGACCGCGAGCTCGAGCCGTTCCCGGACCCACCAGTCGCCGGTGCGGCGCCGTTCCTCCGGCGTCGTGTACCGGTAGTGGTGCAGGACCGCCCGGACGACGCGCGGCGGCCGGCCGTCGAACGGATCGTGGCGCAGCAGCCGCAGGGTCTCGGGGTCGGCCTCCAGCAGCCGGCGCAGGAACATCGTGAACCACCGCGCGGGGTGGCCGAGCGGCAGGAACCACATGAGCCAGTCCAGGCGCAGGTGATAGGGCGCGACCTGCGGCGGACGCCGGCCGACGGGGCCGGGCTTGCCGCGGAACTCGTACTCGGCCCAGTCGTCGGGCCCGGGTTCTTCCGCGAGGGTGCCCTCCACGGTGATCTCGTCGCGACGCCGGGTGATCGAGCCGAACGCCCCGTAGGCGTTGACCAGCCGGAACGGCTCGAAGCTCGCGTTCATCCGCTGATGGCGGGAGGCGAGGTTCATCGCCGGCCGGACCGACAGCGCCAGGAGCAGCAGGGCCACGGCGCTGACCACGACCACGAAGGCGAGCGGTGCGGCGGGTGCGGCGGGTGCGGTGGCAGCCCCGCCGCCGTCGGGCAGCCCGAGCAGGCCGCCCAGCCAGGCCCACGTGCCGTCGTCGACCACGCCGAGCGCCAGGACGATGGTGGCCCAGTTGAGCCAGGCGAAGTTGCCGGTCAGCACCAGCCAGCCCTGGGTGAGGACGAACGCCAGGGCGGCGACCGACGGGAACGGCTGCGGGAGCAGCAGCAGCCACGGCAGGAGCAGCTGGGTCACGTGGCTGCCTGCGACCTCGAACCGGTGCCACCAGCGCGGCAGGTGGTGGGCGTGCCAGGAGAACGGGCCGGGCAGCGGCTGCGTCTCGTGGTGGTAGGTCAGGGCGGTGAGGTCGCGCCAGGCGGTGTCGCCGCGCCACTTGATCAGGCCCGCGCCGAGCTCCAGCCGGAACAGCAGCCAGCGCACCGCGAGGATCATCAGGAGGGGTGTGCCCACGGCGTCGGACCCGAGGAACGCCGCGAGGAATCCCGCCTCGCACAGCAGGGTCTCCCAGCCGAAGGCGTAGAAGGTCTGTCCGACGTTCACGAGCGACAGGTAGAGCCACCACAGCGCGAGGAACACGAGCGCCGGTACCCACCAGGGCCCGGCCTGCGGCAGCCCGACGACGACGCTCGCCCCCAGCAGCATGCCGCACCACGCGACCACCACGAGCAGCCGGTCGGAGTAGCGCAGGCCGCGCAGCCGGAACAGGGAGGGCCCGTCACGCCAGCGGGTGCGCGCGACGTACCTCGGGACGGGCTGGAGGCCGCGCTCCCCGAGCAGCGGCCGGAACTGACGCAGCGCGCCGAAGAAGGCGAGCGCATACAGCGCGCCGAAACCACGCTGGAGCAGCGTGCGCGCGACGTCGTAGTCCGCGCTCGACCACCAGCCGAGCCAGTCGGGCACGGTGCCTGCCATGTGATCACGGTATCTGGTCACCAGTCACTGGTCACCGCGTCGGGCCATCGCATCGGGCCACCGCGTCGGGCCATCGCGTCGGGCCGTCGCAACGGACCACGGCCGCGCTTCCCACCTGGCTGGATCCGGCGCCCGGGCGTCGGGAGGGGTCCCGGGGACCTACCGGGATGATTGCCACAGGACGGTCACCCGACTTCCCGGGTGGGCGGGGCAGCAGGGGAGCCGGCCATGCGCACGTTCTGGGGCACGTACCGCACGCCGCTGCTCGCGATGGCGCTCAACCTCAGCGGCACGGGGGCGGGTTATCTCTGGGCGAGAGCCATGTGGTTCCTGCCCGTGCACTGGATCGGCTTGTTCGTCTGGTGGCTCCTGGCGACGAGCACCACCGGATGGCTCGTCGCCCTGCTCACGTGGGTCGGGCTGAGCGTCGTGGCGGCCGGGCTGCTCGGTGCCAGAGAGACGGTCCGGGAGCGGGCGGCGCGCGCACCCGGTGGCCGGGTCTCCGCCGTCGTGGGCGCGGTCCTGGCAGTGGTGCTGCTGGCCGGGAGCGCGATCGGCGTGGACGCGTACCGGGCAGGCGCCGCCGCCGCGTACACGCGGGGCGTCGCGGCGCACGCCGACGGCGACTGCGCGGCCGCGAGCGGGACGCTCCACACCGTGGACGACGGCACCTTCCGGCGCGGTTTCGCGGCCTCGCCCGAGGCCGTCGACGCCGAGCTCGAGGCGTGCGCGACCCTCGAGACGGCCCGCTCCACGGCGGCCGCGGGCGGACACAGCAGGGCGATCGAGACCTACGACAGCTACCTGGGCACGGAGCCCGCGCGGTTCACCGGCGCCGCGGCGGAGCAGGCGTCCACCCGCCTCGACCATGGCGACACGCTCGCGGCCCAGGGCGCGCTGGAGACGGCGCTCGAGGAGTTCACGGCGGTGGCCGACTCGGGCCTGCCGGCTGCCGAAGAGGTCCCGGAGCACGTCATCGAGATGTTCAGGAATGCCCTGGCGGGCCGGGACAACGCGTGCGGTGTCGCCGAGGAGCTCCAGTGGTTCGCCGCACAGGGTGACGTCGCGATCGCCGCCGACGTCGCCCGGGAGGCTGATGAGAGGCTGCCCGGGACGCTGCTCCACTGCGCCCGGCTCCGGTTCGCCGATGCCCGCGCGGGGGCACAGGACCATCCCAGGTCGTACGACGCGGGCAGGTTCGGGGAGGCGCGGTCCACCGCCGCGCGGGTGGTCCGGGAGTTCCCGCGGAGCGCGTACGTCGACCCGGCTCGCACCCTGATGGACCGGATCACCGGCGCCGCCCGAACCGCCGCCGAGCGCAAGCAGGTGCTGGACCGGCAGGCGGCGGAGCGTCGTCGGAAGCAGGCGATCATCGACGAGATCGAGGAGACCACAGGGGGCAAGCTCCCGCCCCCGCGCACCACCGGCTCGTCCGGGACCACGTCGGCGCGGGTGGAGGTGGAGAACGGCACGTCGGAGACCCTCGAGGTGCTGTGGACGGGGCCGAGCACGGGGAAGCTGACGGTACCTGCGGGCTCGGGCGACCGGTGCCTCGGCGGCGGTGGGCCCACCCGGTCGATCTCGCTGGTGCCCGGCGACTACACGGTGGTGGTCAGGGCGGTCACCGACGCAGGGGTGACTCCGTACAAGGGCTCGTGGGACATGAGCACGGGCACCCGGTACGGCGAGTGCTACTACATCGAGACCATCTTCGGGTGAGGCCGTCGGCCGGCGTGCTGCCTGCCTGCGGCCCGGTCAGCGCAGTGCAGGCAGCACGTGCTCGCCGAACGACTCGATGAACGCGTCCTGCTGCTTGCCCACGTGGTGCAGGTAGAGGCGGTCGGCTCCGGCGTCGCGCAGGGCGGCCAGGTGGGCGGTCAGCGCGCCGAGGTCGGACGAGACCAGCACGGCGCGCCGCACGTCCGCGATACCGACGTCCGCCGCCAGGGCGTCGAACTCGGCGGTCGTGGCGGTGTCCGCGGCGACCTCGGGCGGGCCGGTGAGCGTGTGCCACTGGTCCAGAGCCGTCGCCTCGGCCTCCGCCTCGGTAGGGGCCCACGAGAGATGCACCTGGACGGCGATCTCGCCGCGGCCCCCGGCCTCCCGGTACGTCTCGATCATCTGCCGCAGCTCCGCGACCGGCTTGTTCACGGTGACCAGGCCGTCCGCCCACGGGGCGTGCCGGCGCGCGGTGGCGACGGTCAGGGCCGGGAGGATCAGGAGCGGCATGATCTCGGGAAGCGTCCAGAGCCGTGCCTGACGCGCGACGACCAGGCCCGTGTGGTCCACCTCCTCGCCGCGCAGCAGCGCCCGGATCACCTGCACGCACTCCGCCAGCCGGGCGTCGCGCTCGGCCTTGGGCGGCCACGGTTCTCCGGTCACGTGCTCGTTGAGGTACTCGCCGGAGCCGAGGGCCACCCAGAGCCGCCCGGGATACATCGCCCCGAGGGTCGCGATCGCCTGCGCGACGATCACCGGGTGGTAGCGCTGGCCGGGCGCGCACACGGTGCCGAAGGACAGCTGTGTGGTCGCGAGCGCGGCGCCGAGCCAGGACCACGAGAGCCCCGACTCGCCCTGCCGCTCGCTCCACGGCGCCACGTGGTCGGAGCACATCCCGGCGTCGAAGCCGGCGTCCTGCGCGAGCCGGGCCACGCGCAGCCCTTCCGTGGGGTGGAGCTGTTCGTGGGAGACGTGGAAGCCGATGACGGTCATCGCTTCTCCTCACCCTTGGACGCGACGCGCTCCGGGTCCCCGCCCGCCGGCTCGACCGCCGGGTCGTCCACCGCGTCGCCGTCGACCGTGCGCCGCAGCCACCGGTAGCCGTACCCGGCGATGGGGATGCGCCCGTCGGTCTCTACGGGCGGGTAGTCCTGGTCCACGTGCACGTCGACGTAGCGTGCGAGGCCCGCCTCGAGCGCCGAGGCCTCGTCGGCGGGCAGCTTCGCGACGACGTCCTCGTCCGCGAGGTTGGCGATCAGGAGCACGCTGGACTCCTCGACCTGGTAGCGCAGCGCCAGTACGGACGGGACGCCGAGGTCCCACGGTTCCGGTCGGACCCGGCCGAGCTCGCTCAGCCCCAGCCGGGCGCGCACCAGCCCGCCCACCCTGTGCAGCAGCGAGCCGTCGCGCACGTTCTGCTCGTCCACGCTCACGTGCTCGGGGCCGTAGGGGCCGGTGACCACGGGCGCCTGGAACTGGTCCGGCGGGGCGTTCGAGAAGCCCGCAGTCGGCGTGTTCGACCACTGCATGGGGGTGCGGACGGCCTCGCGCTCCGGCCGGTCGAGGTCGTCGCCCATCCCGATCTCGTCGCCGTACCGCAGCACCGGCGGGCCGGGCAGGGAGAGCGTGACGGCGTGCGCCATGGCTATGCGGCGCGGGTCGCCGTCGAGCATGGGGGCGAGGCGCCGCCGGATGCCGCGGCCGTAGACCCGCATCGAGTCCTCGGGAGCGAAGGTGTCGAGCACCTCCGTGCGCTCGTCCTCCGCGAGCCGGACCAGGTTCAGCTCGTCGTTGTTGCGCAGCCAGTGCGCGTACGTGGCGCCGTCGGGGGGTGCGGCCTGATGACGCAGCGCCCGCTCCAGCGGCTCGGCCTGGCCCCGGGCCAGGGCGAGGAAGAGGTGGTTGTTCGTCCAGAAGTCGAGCAGCATCGTCATGCCCTGGCCGTCGGACCCGAAGTACTGGGCGGCCTCGGACGGTGCCTCGTCCACCTCGCCGAGCAGGACGGCCCCTGTGCGCTGCCCGGTCACGGCGGCCCGCATGTCGCGCACGAGCCACTGGCCGTCGGTGTCCGGGCGGGCGGCGCGGGCCCGTTCGAGCATCATCGGCATGGCGTCCACCCGGAAGCCCGAGACGCCCATGCGCAGCCAGAACGCGACGATGCGGTACAGCTCGTCCCGGACGCGCGGGTTGTCGAGCGCCAGGTCCGGCTCGTGGGAGTAGAAGGCGTGCCGGTAGAACTGCTGCGCCTCGTCGTCCCAGGTCCACGTCTTGGGCTCGACGTCGGGGAACATGGGCTTGATGTCGTTGTTCGGCTCGTCGGCCCAGATGTAGTAGTCGCGGTACGGCGACCTCCGGTCCTGCCGCGCCTCCTGGAACCAGCGGTGCTGGTCGGAGGTGTGCTGGGCGATCAGCTCGACCAGGACGTGCAGGCCGAGGTCCTCGGCCGCCTCGAGCAGGTGGGCCATGTCGGCCAGGTCACCCAGGCGGGGATCGATCGCGAGGTGGTCGGTGACGTCGTAGCCGCCGTCCCGGAAGGGCGAGGCGTAGAACGGCAGCAGCCACACGCACGTGGCGCCGAGCCCGCGCAGGTAGTGCAGGCGTTCGGTGATGCCGCGCAGGTCGCCCCAGCCGTCGTCGTTGGAGTCGGCGTAGAGGCGGGGATCGAGCTGGTAGATGATCGCGTCGGAGTACCAGGAAGAGCGCATGGTCACCTCGGGCTCGGGAGGTCATGGGTCCTGAAGTCACGGCGGCCGGGGCTGGACCGCTGACTTCTCGCACCGTGTCACATGTCCGGTTTGCTCGCATCGTGGCTGGTCGGCTGGACGGCTGAGCCGATCTGCGATGAGGTAACGCCCATGAGATGGCGCAACGGCGAGCACGGCTACGGGATCGTCACGAAAGTCCTGCACTGGTCGACGGTCGCGCTCCTCCTGGCCCAGTTCGCCGTCGGCTACGTGATGGACGACAAGGCCGACGTGCCCGACGTCGACTGCGACCCGCCGGGCGAGGACCGCAGCGGCGGCGACACGTCGGACGCCGAGGAGCAGCGCCTGGACGAGCGCGAGGACCGGTGCGAGCAGGCGCAGGAGGTCCGCGAGGAGGATGCGGAGGACGCCGTCGGCACCGCCTGGTCCGACCTGTGGTCGGGTGACCTGGGCGGTGGCCTGACCGGGGACCCGGCCGGCGGCCTGACGCTGCCCGGCTGGCACGTCCTGCTCGGCCTGGCGATCATCACGATCGGTATCGTGCGCGTCGTGTGGCGCCGCACGACGTCGCTGCCGCCCTGGGACCCCCGGCTCACCCGGACCGACCGCAAGGTGCTGCACCGGGCCGAGCAGACCCTGCTCGCGATGCTCTTCGTGGTCCCGGCGACCGGAATCGCGCTGGTGGTCGGCAGCAACGACCTCGTGCCGCTCCATATCGCCGCGCACCTGTGCTTCTACGCCGCGCTGGCGGTGCACGTCGGCGTCGTCGTCCGGCGCCGGGTCGTCGGCCGCATGCTCTGACGTGCGCTCCGCCCGGAACCCGATGACGATCGGGGGATGAGCACCGGATCCCCCACCGAACAGCCTCCCGCTGCCGCGCTCGCGGACGACCGCCGGTTCTTCGGGCACCCGCTCGGCCTGATGACGCTGTTCACCACCGAGCTGTGGGAACGGTTCAGCTACTACGGCATGCGCGCCATCCTGGTCTACTACCTGACCGACACCATCGCCAACGGCGGTCTCGGTCTCGACCAGACGCTCGGCGAGGCGGTCGTCTCGATCTACGGCACAGGCGTCTACCTGCTCTCGGTGGTCGGGGGCTGGCTCGCCGACCGCGTGATCGGCGCACGACGCTCCACGCTGTACGGCGGCGTCATCATCGCCGCGGGGCACGTCCTGCTGGCGATCCCCGCGGCCGGATTCTCCTACCTCGGCATCGTGCTGGTCGCGCTCGGCACCGGCCTGCTCAAGCCGAACGTCTCCTCGATGGTCGGCTCCCTCTACCGCCGGGACGACCCCAAGCGCGAGGCCGCGTTCCAGATCTTCTACATGGGCATCAACATCGGCTCGCTCTTCTCGCCGATCGTCGTCGGCGCCGTCCGAGCCGTCTGGGGCTACCACGCGGGATTCTCCGTCGCCGCGTTCGGCATGGCGTTCGCGCTCGTGTTCTTCGTGGTGGGCCGCAAGAACCTGCGCGGAGCCGGCGACGACGTACCCAACCCCGTCCGCCCGGAGGAGCGTCCCGCCGTCGCGCGGATGTTCGTCATCATCCTGGCCGCCGTCGGCCTCATGTACCTCGTGGCGCGGCTCGTGTCGGGGGAGTGGGGCGTGTACGCCCTCATCGACACCCTCAGCTACGTCGCGTTCCTCGCGCCCGTCGCGTTCTTCGTCGTCATGTACCGCTCACCCCGCGTGAGCGACGCCGAACGTTCCCGCCTGCTCGCCTACATCCCGCTGTTCGTCGCAGCGATGCTCTTCTTCATGATCTTCGAGCAGGCGGCGACCACCCTCGCCACCTTCGCCGCGGACCGGACGTCGCGCGAGGTGCTCGGTCTCACCGTCAGCCCCGAGTTCTTCCAGTCCGTGAACCCCGCCTCGATCATCATCCTCGCGCCGGTCTTCGCCTGGCTCTGGGTCCGGACCAAGGACCGCCCGCCGACGCCGTACAAGTTCGCGATCGGCCTGGCGCTCGCTGCGACGTCGTTCCTCGTGCTCGCGGCCGCGTCGGCGATGGCGGGCGACGGCCTGACGCCGGGCTGGGTGCTCGTGTCCGTGTTCGTGATCCAGACGCTCGGTGAGCTGTGCCTGTCGCCCGTGGGCCTGGCCGCGACGACGCTGCTCGCGCCGCGTGCCTACCAGGGGCAGGCGATGGCCCTGTGGTTCCTCGCGCCGGCCGCCGGACAGGCGATCACCGCGCAGCTCGTCCAGGTCACGGACGGGGCGTCCGACACCGTGTACTTCGGCGGGATCGGCGTGGTCGCGCTCGTCTTCGCCGGCCTGCTCGCGCTGCTCGGCCCGTGGGTCACGCGGCACGTGCGCCTGGCCGACCGGATGGAGGGCGTGCGCACGGCGGGGGACTGAGGGCGTGTGTGGAGAGTAGGTGCCGGACGCCGGCACTAGGCTTGCCCGCATGCTAGACCCCATGACCACCGGCCCGGGCCGAGCGCCGAAGGTGCCAACGCTCGAGGAGGTCGCCCGGCGGGCAGGGGTCTCGCGTTCCGTGGCGTCCCGCGCGATGAACAACGCCCGCAACGTGAGCCCGGCGAAGCGCGAGGCGGTCGCCCGCGCCGCCAGCGAGCTCGGCTACGTCCCCAACGCGACGGCGCGCGCCCTGGCGACGAGCACCGGCGGGTCGGTGGTCCTCGCGATCTCCAACGACGACCCCGCGCTGTTCGGGGACCCGTTCTTCTCGCAGGTGCTCGTCGGCGTGGCCGCGGCACTGGACCGGTCGGAGCTCGATCTGACGCTCATGCTGGCGTCCTCGGAGCGTGGCCAGGCCCGGCTCGAGCGGCTGCTGCGGTCCCGTCGCTCCGACGGGGTGATGCTCATGGCCCTGCGCGGCGACGACCCGCTGAACCGCGTCGCTGCGGCGACCGAGCTGCCGGTGGTCATCGGTGGCCGGCCGCTGCACGGCGAGGCCCGCTGGTACGTCGACGTCGACAACCGGGGCGGGGCCCGCTCGGCCACGGAGCACCTGCTGGGCTCCGGATGCCGGCGGATCGTCACGATCGCCGGTCCCACCGACCTGCAGGCGGCGGTCGCGCGGTACCAGGGGTTCGCGGACGCCATGGCGGTGGGAGGGCAGCCCGCCGACCTCGTGGAGCACGCCGACTTCAGCTTCGAGGACGGCGCCAGGGCGATGGCCCGGCTCCTCGACGCGCACCCCGACCTCGACGGCGTCTTCGCTGCGTCGGACAACATGGCAGCGGGTGCCCTGCGCGTCCTCAAGGAGGCCGGGCGCCGTGTCCCCGAGGACGTCGCGGTCGTGGGCTTCGACGACCTGGAGATCGCGCGCCGCACGGAGCCTGCGCTCACCACGGTCAGCCAGCCGATCCGTGGACTCGGCCAGGAGATGGCGACGATGCTGGTGCGCCTGATCGACGGCGAGTCGCCGACCCCGGTCATCCTGCCCACGCGCCTGGTGGTGCGCGGCTCGGCGCCCGGTGGGCACCAGGTTCACGACTGAGTCACGACTGAGGCACGACCGAGGCACCGGCGGGAGGGGTAGGGGCCGTCACCCTCCCGCCGGGCGTTCTCGAGGTCAGTACCCGTTCGAGCTCAGTACCCGTTCAAGCTCAGTACCCGTTCGAGCTCAGTACTGCGTGTACCGGACCCAGTCGTAGCTGGCGGTCTTCTGCCCGGTGTAGTTGAACGGCCCGAGCCAGCCGTCGACCCCGGTCCCCGGCCACAGGTTCATCATGATGCGCTGCGGTCGCGTGGGCAGCGGGCCGCGTGAGCCGTTCTCCTGGTGGACGAGGCGGCCGTCGACGAACCAGTTGATCGTGCCCCCGCGCCACCACTCGATGGCGTAGTTGTGGTACCCGGCCGCGGCGTCGAAGCCTAGGTTGATGATCGACTCGTGGCCACCCACCCCGTTGGTGAAGTAGTTCGTCTGCATCTGCCAGGTGTTCTTGCCGAGGATCTCGACGTCGATCTCGTCCCACGGCTGGCCGTCGCTCGGGCCTGTGTAGGTGAAGAACGAGGAGACGAGCCCGGACCCGGAGGCCGCCTTCATCCGGGTCTCGAAGCGCCCGTAGGAGTACAGCTCGTTGGTGCGGTACTCCCCGGAGGCGTACGGCTTGCCCGAGCAGCCGCCCGGGCACGGGGTGTTGTTCAGGTTCAGGCCCATGACCCCGCCGCTGTGCCAGACGTGGTCGGCGCGCCAGCCGGCGTTGAACATGCCGCCGTTGCTCCATCCGTCCGCCTTGTTCCAGCGCCCGCCGTTGTGCGAGTCGAAGTTGTCGGTGAAGCTGCCACCGACGGCGGCGGCGGGGGGCGTCAGACCCGGCACCGCCGAGAGCCCGAGCAGCAGGCCCAGGGCCAGAGCGGGAGCGAGGCCCAGGAGCCGGCGGCGTGCGCGTGCGGTGGAGCGGTGCTGCGTCGTCTTTGATCGCATGGTTGATCGCATGAGTACCTCCATTGGTACCGGTGGGTGACTGGTGAACTGTTGGTGGCGGGTCCTCAGCTGCCGCCGAGCGGGGGCTGAGCGAGCTCGATCAGCTCGCGTGCCTGCTCGGGGAACCACTGGCCCGCGGCAGGGTCGACCATGCCGCGCTCCGGGTCCTCGGGTCCGCCGAGGCCGCGGAAGCACTGGCCGTCGGACTCGCCGGGGATCTTGATCCACAGCCACGCGTCGACGAGCTCGTTGCCGGTGGCGGTCGTCGGACGCAGGCCCAGGCCGCGGTCCGGCGGGTTGCACCACGTCTCGGCGTCGGGGTAGACGCCGGCCGGTGCGGCCCAGGCGCCGCGGCCGTTGCGGCTGGTGTCGATGACGAAGTGCGTGCTGGGTTCGACGTCGCCCAGCGCGGCCTCGTAGCGCGAGTCGATGCCCGCGGTGTTCATCGCCGGATCGGTCGCCGTCGGGCTCCAGATGCCCTGGTTGGACAGCGTCACGCCGGTCCAGTCGTTCGCGGGACCGCCGCTCCAGTACTGGTTGCCGCAGCTCGCGTAGTCGCCGGGCGCCACCTGCGTGGCGTAGGCGATGCACTGCGAGATCCACGTGCCGTAGGCGGTGCTGTTCTCGGTGAACTCGTAGTTGGACACGTTCAGGAAGAACCCGTCCGCGCGCTGGACGCCTGCCTTGACGAGGCGGTCGGAGGCCTCGCCCACGTTGAGCCAGGACGTGTTCGTCCCGTCGAGGTACACGACGGTGTTCGGCTGCTGCTTCAGGCGGTCGACCGCGTAGTTGAGCATCTCGAAGCGCTCTGCTGCGGCGTCCCGGCCGGTGGTCTCGGGGTCGTACTCCGGCGGCTGGCACCGCTCGAGCTGCCCGTCCAGCGTGGTGTACCAGGGGATGACGCCGAGCCCGTCGGGCTCCAGCATGACGGCGACCTCCTCCCGTCCGATCCCGGCCGCGAAGCCGTCGATCCACGCCTTGTACTCGGCCACGCCGAGGGCACCACCCGCCGAGTAGAGCGCGCAGTCGCGGAACGGGATGTTGTACGCGACCAGCACGGGCACCTTGCTGCCTGTGTGCTTGACCAGCTTGCGGACGTCCTTCTTCACCTCGGCAGGCGTGCCGTCCGTGAACCAGGTGGAGCTGGGGACCCGGCTGAGCTGGAGCGCGTCGAGCTTGGCCTGCCCGCGCAGGGAGCGGGCCGCTTCTCTGGTGGAGCTGTGGGGGTCGTTGTAGATCTGCGTCCCGGGGGACAGCACGTCGTTGCTCGCCTGGGCCGGGCCGGCGCCGAGCAGGGCCGCGCCGATGGCGCAGACGGTCAGGGCGGCCAGGAGCCGGCGCCGAGAGGTCGGTCGTGTCATGTGGGGGATCTCCCAGGGTCTCTGCGAACAGGGTCTCCGCGAACGCTTCGTTGCTGTTCGCTACGGTGAGCTTCCGCTGCGGTGGACAGGTGACTGGAAGATTGTGGAAGCGCTCCCAGTCGCACCATGGTCAGGTCCGTCCGGCGGTTGTGTCAAGGTCTCGTGCCTCGCAGTTCCATCGCCACCGGATCGCCACCGGATCGCCCTCGGATCGCCGGCGGACCCAGCTCCGGCCCGTGTGCCCGGCCATGGCGCGAACCCGCGCGCGGCAGGCGTGGCGAGCATCACCTCGTGCCGGAAGGGCAACGCGGCGGGCTTAGGGTTGCCGGGCGGGCAAAGGGTCCGCTGTGCGTGGGCCCTCGCACGTGGACAAGGAGCATGCGTGACATCGGACTTCCTCACCGTCCCGGAACCGTTCGCTGTCCAGACCGTCGAACGCGAGCAGCGGGCCGGGCGGGAGTGGCTCGACCGGCTTCCGGAGCTGGTCGAGCAGCTCCTGCGCGAATGGAACCTGACGCTGGCCGGTCCGCCGGTCGCGGGGAACGTCGGCCTGGTGTGGGAGGTGCGCCGCACGGACGGGACCGCCGCCATGCTGAAGGTGAGCTGGCGTGACGCGGAGACGAGGAACGAGGCGGAGGCCCTGCGCCGGTGGGACGGGCACGGTGCGGCGAGGCTCATCGAGGCGTCCGTTGCGGCAGGCGCCCTGCTGCTCGAACGCCTCGACGCGGGGACAAGCCTGACGTCCGTCCCGATGGTCGAGGCGATCGAGGTCGCCGCCGAGCTCCTGAGCCTCCTGCACGTCCCGGAATGGTCGGGCTCGAAGTGGTCGGGCTCGGAATGGTCAGGGCTGGACGACGCGCTGGAGCTGGAGTCGTACGCCCCGGAGCCTGGCGAGACCTACCGCGTGCGCATCCGCGAGCTTCGGCCCGACGTCGAACGCGCCTTCCGCAGCGCGCCCCACGTGCTGCTCCACGGCGACTTCCACTACGAGAACGTGCTCCGGTCGGGGACGTCCTGGAAGGCGATCGATCCCAAGCCGTCGCACGGCCCGGGCGAGTGGGACCTGCTGCCGCTCCTCAGGAATCGCTTCGACGAGTTCCCGCCGGGCCCGCAGCTGCTGCCAGGGATCCGGGACCGCCTCGAGTCCCTGATCGCCGCGACCGGCGCGCATCCCGAGCGGGCCTACCTGTTCGCCCACTACCGGGCGCTCCGGGACGCGGACTACGCCCGCCGGATCGACGACGGCGGCTTCGAGGAGGTCGCGACCGCGATAGCGGACGCCACGGCCAGCTAGCTTCCGGCGGCCGCGCGCCCCGGGCTCGGTGCCGCCGGGCGCACGGCTTCCCCGACGACGAGGGCCAGCTGCTGATCGAGCGCTTCGAACGCCTCCGTGGCGGGCAGTGCCGAGCTGAGCACGTGCAGTGCAAGGCCCTCGGCCGTCGCGAGCAGCGCGGTCGCGGCCACGTAGGGGTCGATGTCGGGTGACCGACGGCACGACTCGATCTGCGTGGCGAGATAGGCGCGGAACTGGGCGTTGGTGCTACCGAGGTCGGCGGCGGCTGCCGGTCGGGCAGTGGCGTAGGACTGGAAGGCGAGCGCGACCCGTGCGTCCTCCCGCTCGTCGGCGCCGGCCGGGATCATGCTCGTGAGCGTCACCCGCACCACGTCCGCCGGCGACGGCTCGGTGCCCAGGGCGGCTGCGTTCGCCGCCATCCGGCGTCCGTAGCGCTCGCCGACGGTGGCGAGCGCGAAGTCCATCATGGCTTCCTTGCTGGGGAAGTAGTGCTGGACCATGCCCGTCGTGACACCGGCCTCCGTCGCGACGTGACGCAGGCTGACCGCCTCCAGGCCCTGCCGCGCCGCCACGCGGAGCAGCGCCGCGGCGATCTGCGCACGGCGTTCCTCGGGGTCGACGCGCTTCGGCATGGGTGCACGTTTTCACATTGCAGTCGTATTGACAAGACGTCTACTCTTTTCACATTACAAGTGAAATGCGAAAGGATGCCGACGATGACCGATACCGACACAGGCACCAGCACCAGCGCCAGCGCCAGCGCCAGCGCCAGCGCCAGCACCGAGCTCGACGGCCGCGAGCGCGGCCTGGCACGCCTTCGACGGCTCGCCCGGCGGGCCGTCGCGATGGAGGCGGCCGGCTGGCGGAGCATCGGCCGGGCCGTCCTCCGCCGGCCGACCGTCCCCCGCGGCGCATCGGCCCATCGTTACGACGGCCCCATCCGCTCGGTGCTCGTCGTGTTCCTCGTCCTGTCCGCCGTCGAGATCCCGATGGTCGACCTGGTCACGCACCGCTGGCCTGCCATCAGGTTTCCCCTGCTCGTCCTTGGCATCTGGGGCGCCACCGCCATGCTGGGGATGCTCTGCGGGTACCTCACCCGCCCGCACGCCGTCGGCCCGAAGGGCATCATCGTCCGTAACGGCGGTGAGGTCGAGGTGGTGCTGCCGTGGGCCGACGTCGCGTCGGTCGCGCACCGCAGGCACGCTCTCGCCGGCGCCCGGCCGACGTCGCTCACCGGGCCGGACGACGACCGGACCCTGAACCTCGTCGTGCAGGACGCCACCGACATCGACATCCAGCTCGAGGGGCCGACGGCGATCCGGCTGCCGAACGGACCGGCTACCGTCACCCGGGTGCGAGTCGCCGTCGACGACGGTGCGGCGTTCCTGGACGCCGTGCGCCGGCACATCCCCTGACCGACACGTCCCCAGCCCGAGGAGCCGCACCCATGACCCACCCCATGACGCGCAACGCGCTCGCGATCCGGCACGTGCCCTTCGAGGACCTCGGGCTGCTCGAACCACTGCTGCGTGCCCGCGGATACCGGACGGCGTACCTGGACGCGCCGGTCGAGCTCATCACCCCGGAGGTCGCGCTGGAGCCGGACCTCCTGGTCGTGCTCGGCGGCCCGGTCGGCGTGTACGAGACGGAGGCCTACCCGTTCCTGGCCGCCGAGCGGGAGGCCATCGCGGCGCGGCTCAGCGAGGGCCGGCCGACCCTCGGCGTCTGCCTGGGGGCGCAGCTCGTCGCCGCGGCGCTCGGGGCGGACGTCGTCGCCACCGGGCGCAAGGAGATCGGCTACGCCCCGCTGACCCTGACCGCCGAGGGCCATGACACCGCCGAGGGCCGCAACACCGCCGAGGGCCGAGACTCGGTGCTGGCGCCGCTGGACGGCGTCCGGGTGCTGCACTGGCACGGCGACCAGTTCGCGATCCCGGAGGGCGCCGTCCGCCTCGCGGAGACACCGGGCTTTCCGAACCAGGCGTTCGCGATCGGCTCGCACGTGCTGGGGCTGCAGTTCCACCTCGAGGCCGACCACACGCAGATCGAACGGTGGCTGGTGGGCCACGCGCACGAGCTCGCGAGCGCCGGCATCGACCCGAACGGCATCCGGTCGGACGCCGCCGCGTACGGCCCGGCGCTCGCCGAGGCCGCGCGGCGCACGTTCGACCGGTGGCTCGGCGGGTGGCTCGACCGGTAGCTCTACGGGATCAGGCCTTGACGGTCCGCTTCGCCGACGCGAGCCGTGTCGCCTCGGCGAACTCCGCGCGGACCGCCTCGGACGGCGCGGGGGTGAGCAGGCTGACGACTATCGCGACGAGCCCGCCCAGCACGAAGCCGGGGACCAGCTCGTAGAGCGTGTCCGCGAGCGGCGACCGGCCCCAGGCGAACGCGACGACGGCGCCGACGAGCATGCCGGACAGCGCGCCCCAGCTGGTGAGGCGGCGCCAGTAGAGGCTCAGGAGCACCGTCGGCCCGAACGCTGCGCCGAACCCGGCCCACGCGAACCCGACGAGGTCCAGGATCGTGTCGGTGCGGTCGAACGCGATGATCCCGGCCACCACCGCGACGAGCAGGACACCCGCGCGGCCCAGCATCACCTCGGTGCGCGGGCTCATCGCGCGGCCGGTGATCTTGACCAGGTCCTCGACCAGGGCCGATGACGAGACGATGAGCTGCGACGAGATGGTCGACATGATCGCCGCCAGGACGGCGGCCAGCACGAAGCCCGCGATCAGCGGGTGGAACAGCACCTGCGACAGGAACAGGAACACCGTCTCGGGGTTCTCCAGGGTCTCGCCGTGGATGTTGACGTACGCGACGCCGATCAGGCCGGTGACGATCGCGCCGCCGGCGGTCAGCACCATCCAGGTGATGCCGATGCGGCGTCCGGCGACGGCGTCCTGCGGGGAGCGCATGGCCATGAAGCGCACGATGATGTGCGGCTGGCCGAAGTAGCCGAGGCCCCACGCGGCAGCCGAGATCACGCCGGTGACGGTGGCGCCGGCCAGGAGCGACAGGTGGTTCGCCGCGTCGCTGGTCTCCGCGGCGAGGATGCCGTCGTGGATCGGCCCCCAGCCCCCGAGGTCGATGAACGCCACGACGGGCACCGCGACCAGGGCGAGCAGCATCAGGATGCCCTGCGCGACGTCGGTCCAGGTGGCGCCGAGGAAGCCGCCGAACAGCGTGTAGGCGAGCGTCACGCCGCCCACCACCCAGATGCCCGTCGTGTAGTCGAGCCCGAACGAGCCCTCGAAGAACGTGCCGCCGGCCACCATGCCGGAGGACACGTAGAACGTGAAGAACACCAGGATGATGGCGCCCGACGCGACCCGCAGGAAGCGCGACGTGTCGTGCAGCCGGTTCTCGAAGAAGCTCGGGATGGTGATCGAGTTCTTCGCCGTCTCCGTGTAGGCACGCAGGCGGGGTGCGACGAACTTCCAGTTGAGCCAGGCGCCGATCGTCAGGCCGATGGCGATCCAGGCCTCGACGAGCCCGCTCACGTAGATGGCGCCGGGCAGACCCATCAGGAGCCAGCCGGACATGTCCGACGCGCCGGCGCTGAGCGCGGCCACACCAGGGCTGAGCCGCCGGCCGCCGAGCATGTAGTCGTCGAGGTTGTCGTCGGTGCGGCGGAAGGCCGCGTAGCCGATACCCAGCATCAGTGCCAGGTACGCGACGATCGCTATCGTCTTCCAGGCCTCGGGGGTCATGGAGGTGCTCCAGTACGTGTTGCGAATTCTTGCTGCGAATTCTTGGTGCGGAAACTGCTGACGTGCGGGTGATACCTCAGCCCGGCAGTCTGGCACGAAGAGCCGCCGGGGGCCGAAATTCACCCCTGACCCCGGCCCCCACCCCTTCCCCCGGACCAGTCCCCGCCTCGTGACCGCTGATCACCCGTTCTGGGTGAGGCCCGCTGGGCGTGCTCTCGCGACCATCGAACCCAGGTGCCGCCGATTCACGGCGAGCGCCGGGGGGAGCCAGCATGAGCGAGCCAGAGAGGGCGGAGAGCGGCGTCCGGTCACCTGACGCCGCTGCCCGTCTCGCCGCGCTCGAGCGGGAGAACGCGGATCTCCGAAGGCGGCTCGACGAGGCGGTGACCGTGTCCGGCCGCGCGGCGGAGCGCTCCTCAGGCTCGATCGGCGTGCCAGGGCGTCACCGCTCGCGGAGCGCCGCCGCCGCAGTCCTGATCCTCGTGGGCGCGCTGCTCGCACCCGTGGGCGTCGTCGCCGCCTGGGCAGAACGCACACTGACCGACACGGACCGCTACGTCGCCACGGTCGGCCCTCTGGCGGACGACCCGACGGTGCAGTCCGCGCTCGCGGGCCGGATGACCCAGGCCGTGATGACGCGGATCGATATCGGCGCGCTGCTCGACTCCGTCGCCGGCGGCCTGGACGAACGGGACGTCGCGCCGCGGGCCGCCGCGGCGCTGCCCATGCTCGAGGCGCCCCTGACCAGTGGCGTCGAGTCGTTCGTCCGCAGGGCCGCGGACCGGGTGGTGACGAGCGACGAGTTCGCCGACTCGTGGGAGCGGGCCAACCGCGTGGCCCACGAACAGCTCGTCGCGGTCATGCAGGGTTCCGGGGGCGACGTCGTCCAGCTGGGCCAGGACGGTCAGCTCACCGTCCAGCTCGCGGGAATGATCGACCTGCTCAAGACCCGGCTCGTCGACGCCGGGTTCGAGCTCGCCGCCAACCTGCCGACGATCAACGCGACGTTCACCGTCCTGCAGACCAGCCAGCTCGTCGAGATCCGCAACCGGTACGCCCAGGTCGTCGCGCTGGGGACGTGGCTCCCGTGGGTGGTGCTGCTCCTGCTGGGCGCCGGCGTCGTCCTGGCGGTCCGCCACCTGCGCGCCCTGGTCGTCGCCGGGCTCGCGTTGACCGTGGGGATGCTCGTCCTCGCTCTCGGCCTCGCGATCGCCCGCGGTCTCTATCTCGACGCGCTCAGCGGCGTCGTGCTGCGGCTGGACGCCGCCCAGGTCGTCTTCGACCAGCTCGTCCTGTTCCTGCGCGCCGCGCTCCGCACCGTGGGTGTGCTCGGCCTGGTCGTGGCCCTCGCCGCCTACCTGGGCGGGTCCAGCCAGTCGGCGCGCGGTCTGCGGGCCGGCGTCGGCAAGGGCTTCGGCAACGCCAGGGCCTGGGCCGAGGGCCGGGGCGTGACCTCCGGCCCGGCCGGTGTGTGGCTCGCCCGGTACCGCGGCGTCGTGCGCGCGGCAGTGGTCGCGTTCGCCGCCCTGGTCCTCCTGCTGGCGGCGAACCCGACACCGGGCCTGGTCGTCGGGACCGCCGTCGGCGCCGGACTTCTCATCGCGCTGGTCGAGCTGCTGGCCCGGCCACAGTCCACCGCCCAGCTCACTGCCCAGGACGATCCGTCCTGACGCGGTAGCACCGAAGAACATCGACTCGAAGGAGACACCGTGGCCGACAAGCCGAACATCCTGGTCATCTGGGGTGACGACATCGGGATGACCAACATCAGCGCCTACTCCAACGGGGTGATGGGCTACCGCACGGAGAACATCGACCGGATCGCGGCCGAGGGCGCGCTCTTCACCGACTACTACGGGGAGCAGAGCTGCACCGCAGGTCGCGCCGCGTTCATCACCGGGCAGAACCCGTACCGGACGGGCCTGACGAAGGTCGGCATGCCGGGCGCCACGCTGGGCCTGCAGGCCGAGGACCCGACGATCGCGACCGCGCTCAAGGAGCAGGGGTACGCGACCGGCCAGTTCGGCAAGAACCACCTCGGTGACCGGGACGAGCACCTGCCGACCATGCACGGCTTCGACGAGTTCTTCGGCAACCTCTACCACCTCAACGCCGAGGAGGAGCCGGAGCTGGACGACTACCCGAACCCTGACGAGTTCCCCGACTTCCGCAAGAAGTTCGGCCCGCGCGGCGTGCTGCACAGCTGGGCCAACGGCGACGGCACGCAGCGGATCGAGGACACCGGCCCGCTGACCCGCGAGCGCATGCGCACGGTCGACGAGGAGTTCCGCGACGCGGCGCTCGGCTTCATACGGGACAAGGCGGGCGAAGACCAGCCGTTCTTCGTGTGGTTCAACTCGACGCACATGCACTTCCGCACCCACGGCAAGCCCGAGAGCAGGGGCAGGGCCGGCCGGTGGCAGTCCGAGTACCACGACACGATGCTCGACCACGACGACGTCGTCGGCTCGCTGCTGGACCAGCTCGACGAGCTGGGCATCGCGGAGAACACGATAGTCATCTACTCCACCGACAACGGCCCGCACATGAACAGCTGGCCCGACGCCGGGATGACCCCGTTCCGCAACGAGAAGAACTCCAACTGGGAGGGCGCCTACCGGGTTCCGGCGATGGTGCGCTGGCCCGGTCGGATCCCGGCGGGCATCGTGCTCAACGGCCTGTTCAGTCACAACGACTGGTTCGTGACGCTGCTGGCGGCGGCGGGTGATCCCGGCATCGCGGACCGGCTCAAGGAGGGCACGGAGCTCGGGGGAACGCGGTTCAAGGTGCACCTGGACGGGCACGACCAGCTCGCCTACCTCACCGGCGAGTCCGCCGAGTCGCCGCGCAAGCACTTCTTCTACGTGTCCGACGACGGCGACCTCACCGGGCTGCGGTACGACAACTGGAAGATTGTGTTCCTGGAGCAGCGGGTCGTCGGCACGCTCGACATCTGGCTGGAGCCCTACGTCGAGCTGCGCGCACCGAAGATCTTCAACCTGCGTACCGACCCGTTCGAACGGGCCGACATCACGTCCAACAGCTATTTCGACTGGATGCTGGACCACGTCTGGCTGCTCGTGCCCGCGCAGACGTACGTCGGCGGGATGCTGGCCAGCCTCGCCGAGTTCCCCGCCCGGCAGGAGCCCGCGACCTTCAACATCGACCAGGCCCTGGCCAAGCTCAAGTCGGGCGCACCGAGCGCATGACGGCGCGCACCGAGCAGGCCCGAGCCGACCACACCCGAGCCGGTGGGCCCCGCACCGACCACTCCGTCCGGCTCGACGGCGGGACGTTCACCATGGGCTCCGACGTCCACTACCCGGAGGAGGCGCCGGCACACCCCGTGCGGGTCGACAGCTTCCGGATCGACCGGTTCGCCGTGACGAACGCGCAGTACAGCGCGTTCGTGGAGGCGACGGGGTACGAGACGGTGGCTGAGCGGCCGCTGGACCCCGCGCTCTACCGCGGTGCGCCCGAGGAGAACCTTGCCCCCGGGTCGATGGTGTTCACGCCCACACCCGGCCCGGTCGACCTGCGCCACCTCAGCCAGTGGTGGGCCTGGGTCCCGGGCGCCTCGTGGCGCCGGCCCGAGGGGCCCGGGTCCGGGATCGATGACCGGGGCGACCACCCCGTCGTCCACGTCGCGCACGAGGACGCGGCGGCCTACGCCGAGTGGGCGGGTGCCGAGCTGCCGACCGAGGCGCAGTGGGAGTACGCGGCCCGCGGCGGCGTCGAGGGCGCGGCCTTCACCTGGGGCGACGAGGCCCGGCCCGCCGGCCGTGTCCTGGCGAACACCTGGGACGGCCCGGACTTCCCGTGGCGGTCCACCGGGGAGTCGGGCTGGCTGCGTACCGCACCCGTCGGGTCGTTCGCCCCGAACGGTTACGGCCTGTACGACATGGCCGGCAACGTCTGGGAGTGGACAGGGGACTGGTGGGCCGACCGGCACCCCGACGCCGCACAGGAACCGTGCTGCGCACCCGTGAACCCGCGCGGCGGCGACGCCTACTCCAGCCGGGACGCCCGCCAGCCGCAGTTCGCGGTCCCGCGCAAGGTCATCAAGGGCGGGTCCTTTCTCTGCGCGGACAACTACTGCCTGCGCTACCGTCCCGCGGCGCGCCGGCCCCAACCCATCGACACCGGCATGAGCCACGTGGGCTTCCGGTGCGTCCGCAACGACACGGCCCTCGCGGCGGCGCCGCTCGCGGAGCTGCCGAGTGTCAGGCCCCTCGGGACGGCGTCATGACCAGTGACCACCAGCTGCCCTCCTGGCGTCCCGGACCCACCCGCGACGCCGTCCTCGGATTCCTCGCGGAGGCGCCCGCCATCCCGCCGGAGGACCGGGTCGCCTACTTCGACAACGACGGCACGCTCTGGTGCGAGCGGCCGACCTACGTCCAGTACGAGTTCTTCCTCGACGCCCTCCGACGACGGGTGCGCGACGAGCCGGCGCTCGCCGAGGAAGCCGAGTTCCGGGCGGTGCTCGCGGGTGACGCGTCGGCGGTCGGCGAGATCGGGCTCGAACGGGTGGCCCTGGCACTGGCCGGCCTCTTTCAGGGGATCAGTCCTGGCGCGTTCACGCGCGAGGTCCGCGCGTTCCTCCGTTCGGGTACCCATCCGACCCTCGGCCATCCCCTCAGCGACCTCCGGTACGGTCCGATGCTGGAGCTCATCGAGGCGCTGCGGGAGCTGGACTTCACCGTCGGCGTGGTGACGGGTGGCGGCACGGAGTTCGTCCGCTCGGTCAGCGAGGAGCTGTACGGCGTCCCGCCCGAACGCGTCGTCGGCACGATGATCGCCTACGACCTGGAGGAGGACGCACAGGGCCGCCCGGCCCTGCGGCGCACCGGACGGGTGCTCGGCGACGTCAACGAGGGCGCCGCCAAGGTCACCAACATCCAGACCCAGCTCGGCAGACCGCCGGTGCTCGCCGCGGGCAACTCCGCGGGGGACACCGCGCTCCTCGAGTGGGCGGCCGCCGCCGACGGCCCGCACCTCTCGCTGCTGGTGGACCACGACGACCCCGACCGGGAGTTCGCCTACGCCAGCGAGGCGCAGTCGTTCGCGGCGGGGGAGCCCATCACGACGACGGCGCGGCGGCTCGGCTGGACGGTCATCAGCATGAAGAACGACTGGGCGTCCGTGTTCGCCCACGACGGCCGGCACCAGGGCGGGGGCGGCGTCGGCGGCATACCGACAGGGTGACAGCCCTGTCCATCCGAGTTCATCCGAGTTCATCCGCGCTCGTCCGACCAGCCTGTCCATCCATCTCGACCTGGAGGTTCCCATGTCATCGTCGTTCGGCCCCGTCGAGCTCGTCGCGCTCGCCTTCGGCGCTCCCCGCATCCCGCCCCCGGTCGCTCGAGCGGTGCTCGACGTCGCCGGTACCGGCGCGGTCACCCTGCTGGACCTCGCCGTCGTACGCCATGGCGACGACGGCGACCTCGTCATCCTGGAGGCTCAGGACCTCGGGGACGAGGTGGACCTCGTCGAGATCGACCTGCCCGCATCGGGTCTCACCGGAGACGAGGACCTCCGCGAGATCGCCACGGCGGTCGAGCCCGGCACGTCCGCGCTCGTCCTCGCGATCGAGCACACCTGGTCACGCCAGCTCGTGTCGGCGGCGGTCGCCGCGGACGCCGACGTGATCCTGCACGAGCGGGTACCGGCCGCGACCGTCAACGAGATCGCCGACCAGGCCGAGACCGCTGCCGGATCCCCGGCCTGAGCGCCCCACGGCAGAGAACGAGCACCCCCATCGACAGGCATCACCATCGACAAGCACCACCATCGAACGGAGTGTTCAGATGTCTCCCTTACGACGCATGGGCAGGCCGGGCCTGCTCGGCACCGCCGCGCGCACCGCAGTGATCGCCGGTACTGCCCAGGCCACGGCCGGAGCCGTAGGCCGCCGCCAGGCGAACCGGGCCCAGCAGCAGTACGAGGCTCAGCAGTACGAGGCGGCGCAGCAGGCGCCCCCGCAGCCCGTTGCGGCGCCGCCTGTCGCGACGCAGGCGGGGGCGGGCGTGAACGACGCTCTGCTCGCCCAGCTGACCCAGCTCGGCGACCTGCACGGGCAGGGTGTGCTCACCGACGCCGAGTTCGCCGCGGCCAAGGCGAAGCTGTTGGGCTGAACCGACGCCGCGACGCGCGGCCGCCGGCGGCCCGGAACTCACCCGACGTGGGTGAGGCCGGCCGCCGAGCCGCGGGGGACCGTGCAGACCTGGCCCCTCGGGGCGATCCGCATCGACGGCAGAAGGGCGTGGACATGAGGCGTACGACAGAAGTCCTGGTCGGGCCGATGCGCTCGCGGACGACCTCGGCTGCTGAGGGCTGATCAGCGGAGAGCGGCGTCATGTCGGACGAACAGCCGGACCACGCACAGGTGGGCAGGGACCGGCCGGAGGAGAGACGGCCGGCCGAGGAGCGTGCAGCCGAGAATCGCGCTGCCGAGCGCCGTTCGTCGCTGGTGGAGCACGTCGCCGTCGCGCTGCTGGCGGTCACAGCGGTGCTCACCGCGTGGAGCGGGTTCGAGGCGAGCAAGTGGAGCGGGGAGATGTCCATCTCCTTCTCCCGGGCGTCGACGCAGCGCATCGAGGCCGCACGCGAGGCGACGACCGCCGAGGCGGCGCGCGCCGTGGACCTGCAGGTGTTCGGCATCTGGCTTCAGGCGACCGCGGAGGACGACCGCCCTCTGGCGGAGTTCGCCCGCGAGCGTTTCACCGACCACTTCGCGCCGGCGTTCGACGACTGGCTCGCGACCCGTCCGCTCAGGAACCCGGACGCACCACGCAGCCCGTTCGCGATGGACAGCTACGTGCCGCCTGGCGAGGTCGAGGCGACCGAGGCGGACGCCCGCGCGGACGACTACTTCGCCGACGCACTGGCCGACAACCGGCGCGGGGACAACTACACCCTGCTGACCGTCCTCTTCGCGCTGGTGCTGTTCTTCGGGGCCCTCTCCAACCGGTTCGGGTCCCCGCGCAAGTCCTGGATGATCCTGGCCGGCGCGGGCGTCCTGCTGGTTGCCGGAGTGGCGTTCCTCATCGCGTTCCCGAAGATCATCTGAAGCGGGGGTCCCGGGCCCGACGGTCAGAGCAGGTGGAAGCTGCGGGCGATCTTGAGGGCCTCGCTGCGGCGCGAAGCCGCGAGCTTGGTGTAAAGGCTGGAGACGTGCGTCTTGACGGTGTTCTCCGAGACGAACAGCGCGGCGGCGATGTCGGCGTAGGTGGCGCCTCTGGCCAGCTCGTTGAGCACCTCCCGTTCGCGCGGGCTGAGGGCCGGCGGAGCGAGCGCCCGGCTCACCTCGTCCAGCTCGCTGGGGGTGGCGGTCATCGAGGCGTAGACGGTCGTGACGTCGGGCCGCCCGGCCGCCGTGCTGGCGAGGTCGTGCAGCCATCTCGTGGCGGGGCGCTTGGCCAGCCGTCGCAGCAGCGTCTCGATGGGCGTGCCCTGGCGGGCCCAGCCGAAGAACGGCACGGCGTTCCGGCGGGCCTCGGTGACCGAGATCGCCTCGATCAGGCGCTCGTGCGAGCGGACCGGGTCGCCCAGGGCGTCCAGCAGCTGCGCCTCGCAGGCGAGCGCGAGGGCGCGGGTCGGGGGTTGCGAGTAGGTGGCGTCCGCCGAGGCCGTCTCGAACGCGGCGACGGCGGCGCGCCGGTCGCCGTCCCGGTCGGCGCGCAGGCCTCGGACCAGGGCGGACTCGCCGACGGCACCGAGCCGGGCAAGGATGTCGTGCAGGGACTTGAGCGTGTCGCGGTCGCTCGCCAGCGCGGCGACGAACGCGCGCTCCACGAGCAGCGCGACCCGCAGGTGCTCCGGGAGCTGATCGTCGGTCAGCCGCAGGCACTCGCCAGGGCCGGACAGGAGGCGCTGCGCCTCGGCGACGTTGCCGGCGAGCAGCTCCTGGCGCGAGTCCCACAGCCGGAACCAGAACCGTGTGCACAGGTCGCCGCTGTGGTATCGCACACCGGGGAAGGGATCCAGGGTGAGCTCGGTGGGGGTCGGTACGTCGAGCAGCCGCGCGAGCAGCTGCGCGAGGTTGGCCCGTGCCTCGACGAACCGCAGCTTCGTCGCGCCGGGGGCGCGGGCGGCGACGAGGACCTCGCCGGCCAGCTCGATGCACGCGCTCTCCCGCCCGCGCATGTACTGGGTGAGGGCGAGGTGGCTCAGGGCGCAGGTGCCCAGGGGTGCGAGACCCTGGCTGTGCGAGAGGCTGACCGCGAGCGTGAGGCTCGCCTCGGCATCGGTGAGCTCGCCCAGCCAGTTCTGCGCCACCCCCAGTTCATTGGCCAGCACGGGAAGCACCTCGGCGTTCGCCTCGCGCACTGCCGGGCGCGTCTGCGACGCGATGAGCACCCGCTTCGCGTGGCCGACGGCGGCGTAGGCCGGCTCGAGCCCGAGGGCCACGCGCCACAGCCGGACGCAGGCCACCGTGGCGTCGAGACCGTCCAGACCGCCGGGCAGCCAGGCATGCGACCAGCGGCGCCGGGCGTCCAGGATCCGGTCGCCCCAGTGGCGCGTGCCTTCGACGTCGTCCCGCAGCCAGCAGCCGAGCGCGATGGCGAACCAGATGTCCGGCCGGTCGTCAACGACCTCTGGCTCGGCGCGGACGAACGCGGCCACCTCGTCCGGCCCGCGCTGGTTCAGCACCATGCGCACGCCGTCCCGCGCGAGCACATCCGCGGCCTCGACGGGCGCGCCGACCCGGACGAGCCGGGTGAACGCCCCGGTGAGGTGGCCGCGGGCCACGTCGAGGCCGACGGCTCGGATCACGGTGGCGCGTGCGCGCGCGGCGTCGACACCACCGGCGGCGAGGCGCTGCCGGACGACCTCCACCAGGAGTGGGTGGACGTGGAAGCAGTCCGGGCCGGTCGGACAGTCGTCGGCAGGGTCATCGGCGCGCCGCACGAGCAGGCCGGTGTCCTCCAGCTCGGCGAGGATCTCGCCCGCGTGGGGGTCGTGGGCCAGGTGCGCCGCCGTGGGAACGCTCACCGCGTTCTCACCCGCCACGCACAGCAGAACGTGCCGTTGCCGCGGGGTGAGCGTGCTGAAGACCTCTCCGGCAACACGGTTGGCGATCGGCTCGGTGTCGGCGGCGAGCAGGCGTGCCGCGGCCGCGGGGTCCTGAGCGCCGCGGAGGCCCCGTGCGGCGAGGACTGCCGCGGCACACCAGCCGTCAGCATGCCGGGTGACGGCGGCGAGCACCTCCGGGTCGTCCGTCCTGGCGTGCTCCGCGATGAGGGACGCGCTCTCGGCAGGGCTGAGCCGGAGCAGGTCTCCGCGCAGAAAGGTGAAGTTGCCGAGGAGCTCCGGCACCAGCCGGGTCAGCGGGAGGGCCCAGCGGCTCAGCAGGACGATCCGCATCGACTCCGGCGCCGCGTTCAGCCGGTCGTCGATGTGCCGCAGCGTCGCGGCCGGGAGTCGGTGGGCGTCATCGACCACCACGAGGGACGGTGACCCGTCTCGTGTCCCGACGGGTCCGCGGGCATCGAGGACGGCACCGAGCCGCTCGGGCGTCCAGGTCTCGTCGGCGCCGACCCACGCTGCGCCGGTGGCCCTGGCCGACGCCGTGGAGCGCAGCCACCCGGCGACGCCGAGCGTCTTTCCGGCCCCCGCGGGGGCTACGACCAGGGTGATGGAGCCGTCGGTCGCCTCGTCGAGCCGCTGCCACAGGCGGGGCCGCGGCACGTAGACGCGCGGCAGACGTGGTGCGAGATCGGCGGCCGGCGGGTGGGCGCTGCCGGGCAGGTCGGGTGCGGCGGAGAGCCGGTGGGCCCGCGGCGCGAGGGCCGTCCCGCGCCGTGCGACCGGAATCGGTTTGGGGTGCATACCGCGGCGTCCTCCACTCGAACGGGTGAAGTGGCGGCCGCCCCCCTGGCCGCCCATACACGTCCGGCAATCTCACGGCTGCTTTCTGTGCATTGCTGGACATCAGCAACCCTGCATCAGGAACCGGTCGTGCGCTCACCGACAATGCCGTCCACAACCCGCTGGCACCGTGCACAGAGGATGAAGTTCACCCGTTCTTTGGCGGTTCACACGGGGTCGTCAGCGGCGAGAAGCGTGCAGAGCGACCAGATGACGGCCACATTGAGAGCGATGACTATCCCACTCCAGATGGGGAAATAAGGCAGGAACGCAAAGTTCGCGATGCTCGAGAGCGTCGCCAGAACAACTCCGGTCAAATACGCCCAGGCCCGGCCGGTGAAGACACCGATTCCTGTCGCGAGCACGACCGCCCCCACGACGATGTGAATCCATCCCCAGCTCGTCATGTCGAGCTGATAGACGTACTCGACGCCCGTCAGGTACACCGTGTCCTGGGCGACCGCCGCGATTCCCTGGAGGATCTGGAACAGCGCCGCCATGATCAGCATGGTTCCCGCGAACCCCGAGGTCGTGAGAGCCACGGACGGGGGCGGGCCGTAGTTGGCGACGGGGGCCATACCTGGATAAGGGTCGGTACCGGATGCGTGTGCGCCGGCCATGACAGCTCCTTCGGTAGTGGTTCGGTGCGGGTTGGTTCGGTGCGGGTTGGTTCGGTGCGGGTCGACTCGGCGAGCGGAGTCAGTCCTCGCCGAAGACCTCGCGCAGCGCGGCCTCCTGCTCGGTGTTGAGGTTGGTGAAGATCAGCTCGGGCGGCTCCTGGCCGGCGAACGCATCGCGGATCTTGTCCATCACCGCGTCCGACGACATGACGAACAGCGCCGACGTGCCCGGCGTGATCTCGTCCCGCACCCGGTTGATGAAGCCGTCGTCGATCCCGACGTCGGTGAGAGAACCGCTCAGCGCACCGGTCGCCGCGCCGATCGCGGCGCCGAGCAGCGGCACGAAGAAGAGCAGGCCGAAGAGCATCCCCCAGAAGGCGCCCCCGAGGGCTCCCGCGCCAGTGGTCGAGTTGAGCTGGCGCGTCTTGGGCTTCTTGGCGCCTTCCTCCCAGCGCACCGTCGCCGCGTCGTGGATGGTGACCAGGTTTTCCTTGGACAGCTGCTGGAGGGTCTTCGACGCGGTCTCCGCGCCGTCCGCGGTCCTGAACTTCCAGACGGTCAGCGTTGTCTGAGGCATGAGGGGCTCCTTCGGGATCAGTTCGGGATCAGTTCGGGATCAGGAGAGTGGCCTGACCCTGCTACTCCAGCCCTCGGGCGCGCTCCGCGCCTCACCCGTTCCCGGTGAACTGCTCAGGTACCCGGGTCGCGGTCGCGACCGCGCCCGACGGCGTCGTCGAGGGTCGTGAACAGCACGGGCTCGCCTTCCGACCCGACGCGGGCCAGGACATCGCGCACCTGCCCGATGCCCTCGGCGAGCGCCAGGTCGCCGCCGTCGCGCCGGAGGTCGCCGCGCAGCTGGACCAGCATCGCGGCGGCGGTCACGTCGACCGACGGTGTCGCGCGGCCGTCCAGGACGACGAGCCGCAGCCCCGGCTCCGCCGCCGCGAGCTCCCTGATCCGTGCGCGCACGTACTCCGCGTTCGCGAACATCAGCGGCCCCTCGACCCGGACGGCGAGCACACCGGGCACCATGGCGTAGCCGGGGTTGCGCTCCGCGTCCACCCAGGGACGGCCCGGCTCGTCACCGACGGGTGCCAGGACGGCCACGCGCGGACGCGAGGTCCGGGCGAGCAGCAGGACCAGCGACACGGCGATGCCGATGACAAGACCCGGCAGGGTGTCGAAGACCAGTACCCCCAGCAGCGCGGCACCAGCGGCCATGAAGTCGGCCCGGGCCGTGACCTGGTAGAAGTGCACCATCCGCCCCGTGCGCACCCGCCACAGCCGGCGCAGCGACCGGACGTCGACCAGCTCGACGACGGCGACCACGACCACCGCGGCCAGCGTCGCCAGCGGCAGCTGCTCGAAGATCCCGGTCAGGAACAGCAGGGTCAGGACCGTCAGCGCGGCGGCCGTCAGCGCCGAGACCTGGGAGCGGGCGCCGGCGCTCGCGTTCACCGCTGTCTTGGACAGGCTGCCGTTGACCACCATCCCGGCCAGGACCCCGGACCCGAGGTTGGCGATCCCGAGCCCGGCCAGCTCGCGGTTCGGGTCGACGTCGTAGCCCCGGCTCGCCGCGTAGGTCTTCGCGGCCCCGAGCCCCTCGGCGAAACCCACGAGCATGAGGCCCACCGCACCGCCAAGGAGCTCCGTGAACTGCGGGCCCGTCACGTCGGGCAGCCCGACCCGGGGCAGCCCGGCGTCGATGTGGCCGACGACGGCGAGCCCGCGCTCACCCAGGCCGAACAGGATCGTGGCACCGATCGCCAGGAGCACCACGACGAGCGACCCGGGCAGGAACGGCATGGTGCGGCGCACGGCGACCAGGGCGGCCAGGCTCGCCAGGCCGACGGTGATCGTGAGCGGGTCGACGTCGCCGAGCTGGCCGAGCAGGGCCCAGGTCTTCTCGAAGAAGCTGCCGTGCCCGCCCTCCACGCCGATGAGGTCCGGGACCTGGCCGATCATGATCGTCAGCGCGAGGCCGATGATGAAGCCCTTGAGCACCGGCTCGGAGATGAAGGCGGCGAGGAAGCCCAGGCGCAGCACGCCCGCGACGACCGCGACGATGCCCGTGGCCAGGGCGAGCCCGGTGGTCAGGGCGACCGGGTCGCCGTCGGCCCCCGCGATGCTCGCGACGACGCCCGCCGACAGCGCGGCCGTCGCCGACATGGGCGACACGACGAGCTGACGGGAGGTTCCGGCGATCGCGTAGAGCGCCAGGGCGGGCACGGCGGCGTAGAGGCCCACGACGGGTGGTACCCCCGCGATGGTGGCGTAGGCGAGGGACTCGGGGACGAGCACCGCCCAGACCGCCAGGCCGGCGATGATGTCGGGGCGTACCGACGCGCTCCGGTACCCCGCGAAGGACGGGGCGAGGAAGCTGGGCACAGCGCCGACGGTAGGCGCGTGGCGCCGGTCGGCAGGTCACCCGGAAGGGGTGACGCGGCCGACGGCGCGGCCCGGGGGAGCGGGCGAGCAGGGTGATCGGCGCCGTGGTGCTCCTGGCGTTCGGCCTGCTGTTCACCGCGCGCGGCGCCGCCCAGGTCTTCGCCGGACGGCTAGTCCCGGCGGCGGCGCTGCACGCTGTAGCCGACGGCGGCGAGCACCACCCAGACCACCATGACCAGGACGACCCCGGCGGTCGTCTCGGGCCGCCACAGCTCACCGGCGGCGTCGGCCCAGAGTCGGCCGACGCCGGAGAGCACCAGCGCCGCCCCGCCGAACGCCGTGGCCCAGACGAGGAACGGGCGCTCGAACCGGCGGGCCAGCAGCCCGCTGGCGAGGGCTACCGCAGGGACCACGACGAGCAGGAGGAGCAGGTCCGCGCCGCCGCCCTGCACCAGGACGAACAGCTTGGCGCCGATCACCGCCCCGACGCACAGGCCGCCGACGAAGAAGAGGAGCCGGGCGGCCAGCAGAGTGAGCACGAAGGCCAGGACGGCGCCGCCCAGGCTGATCAGCAGCGTGGTGCCCGTGTCGGCGTCGAACGCGACGGCGAGCGTCCAGGCGACGCCGAAGCCAGCGGCCAGTACGGCGAGACGGACCGACAGCGCACCCGCCAGGCACAGGAGCAGGCCGACGAGGATGATCGCGAGGGCAGACATCAGGGGCCTCCGGAGGCGTCGGGCGTCGGGTCGGACGGCTGGATGCCGCCGCCGTCGTCCGGCACCGCCGCGAGGTCGTGGTTGCTCACGGCTCATCGTGGGCCGTGCCGCAGTCCGGGCGGGTCACCCTGTTCGGGTGACGCCGCCCGGCCCGCCTGCACCCGCCGACGAGCAGACCCCTACGCCAGCACAGCACCCTTCGACGCCGACTGGACCAGCTTCGTGTACTTGGCGAGCACGCCCCGCGTGTACTTGTGGGGGAGCGGTGCCCAGCCGGCGGCCTCGCGCGCCGCGAGCTCGGCCGGTTCCACGAGGAGGTCGAGCGTCTTGGACGCCACGTCCAGGCGGATGCGGTCGCCGTCGCGCACGAACGCGATGGGTCCGCCGTCGACCGCCTCGGGCGCGATGTGGCCGACGCACAGGCCGGTGGTCCCGCCGGAGAACCGGCCGTCCGTGATGAGCAGGACGTCCTTGCCCAGGCCCGCACCCTTGATGGCGCCGGTGATGGCGAGCATCTCGCGCATGCCGGGCCCGCCCTTGGGGCCCTCGTAGCGGATGACGACGACGTCGCCCGCCTGGATCGTGCCGTCCTCCAGCGCGTCCAGGGCGCTGCGCTCGCGCTCGAACACGCGCGCGGTGCCCTCGAACACGTCGGAGTCGAAGCCCGCCGACTTCACGACGGCGCCCTGCGGCGCGAGCGACCCGTTCAGGATGGTGATGCCACCGGTCTTGTGGATCGGGTTGTCCATGGCCCGCAGGATCTTGCCGTCCGGGTCCGGCGGGGCGATCTCTGCCAGGTTCTCGGCCATGGTGCGGCCGGTGACCGTCATGACGTCGCCGTGCAGCAGCCCGGCGTCCAGCAGCGCCTTCATCACGACGGGCACGCCGCCGATCCGGTCGACGTCGTTCATCACGTACTGCCCGAAGGGCTTGAGGTCGCCCAGGTGCGGCACGCGGTCAGCGACCCGGGAGAAGTCGTCGAGGGTCAGCTCGACCTCCGCCTCGTAGGCGATGGCGAGCAGGTGCAGCACCGCGTTCGTGGAGCCGCCGAACGCCATGACCACGGCGATGGCGTTCTCGAACGCCTCCTTCGTCATGATGTCGCGCGCGGTGATGCCCTTGCGCAGCAGGTTGACCACGGCCTCGCCCGAGCGGTGCGCCCAGGTGTCGCGACGGCGGTCGGCCGACGGCGGCGCCGCCGAGCCGGGCAGCGACATGCCGAGCGCCTCGGCCGCCGACGCCATCGTGTTGGCGGTGTACATGCCGCCGCACGCGCCCTCGCCGGGGCAGATCGCCCGCTCGATCCGGTCGACGTCGCCCTGGCTCATGAGCCCGCGCGCGCACGCCCCGACGGCCTCGAAGGCGTCGATGATCGTCACCTGCTTCTCGGTGCCGTCCTCGAGCTTGACCCAGCCGGGCATGATCGAGCCCGCGTAGAGGAACACGCTGGAGAGGTCGAGGCGCGCGGCGGCCATCAGCATGCCCGGCAGCGACTTGTCGCACCCGGCCAGCAGCACGGAGCCGTCCAGCCGCTCGGCCTGCATGACCGTCTCGACCGAGTCGGCGATGACGTCACGGGACACGAGCGAGAAGTGCATGCCCTCGTGGCCCATGGAGATGCCGTCGGAGACCGAGATCGTGCCGAACTCCAGCGGGTAGCCGCCTGCGGCGTGCACCCCCTCCTTGGTGGCCTTCGCGAGCCGGTCGAGCGAGAGGTTGCACGGCGTGATCTCGTTCCAGGAGCTCGCGACGCCCACCTGTGGCTTGACCCAGTCCTCGTCGCCCATCCCGACGGCGCGGAGCATCCCGCGCGAAGCGGTGGCCTCCAGGCCGTCGGTCACCGTGCGGGAACGGGGCTTGACGTCGACAGGGCTCTCGGGACTGCTCATGAACTCTCCTCGGGCACAAAGATATTCAGTAGTGGATATTCAACACTGTCAGTTCCGCGGCCTCGGGACCGCGGGCCTCGGTCCCGCAGTGCCGACGACCAGACGGAGAGACCCTTGCTCGAGATCAGTCCACTCACGTGGGGCGTGACCATCGGTTTCATCGTCCTGCTGCTGGCGGTGGACCTCGTGCTGGCGGCGGCGCGCCCGCACCACGTCGGCTTCAAGGAGGCTACCGCCTGGTCCGTGTTCTACATCGCGGTAGCCATCGGGTTCGGCGTCTGGTTCGGCCTGCAGTACGGCGGCACCGCCGGCACCGAGTACTTCGCGGGCTACATCATCGAGAAGAGCCTGTCGGTCGACAACCTCTTCGTCTTCGTCATCATCATGAGCACCTTCGCGGTGCCGGACAAGCACCAGCACAAGGTCCTCGTCTTCGGCATCGTGCTCGCGCTGATCATGCGTGCCGTCTTCATCGCGCTCGGCGCGTCGCTCATCAGCCTGTTCTCGTTCACGTTCCTGCTGTTCGGGCTGCTGCTGATCTACACGGCGGTGCAGCTGTTCCGGCACCGGAACGAGGACCCGGACATCGAGAGCAACCTGATGGTGCGCGGCGCGCGGCGGTTCCTGCCGGTCAGCGACGACTACATCGGCGGCAGGCTCGTCGCCAGGGTGGACGGCCGCCGGGTCATCACCCCGCTGTTCATCGTGCTGATCGCCATCGGCAGCGTCGACCTGCTGTTCGCGCTCGACTCGATCCCGGCGGTCTTCGGCGTCACCGAGGAGGCGTACATCGTCTTCACCGCCAACGCCTTCGCGCTGCTCGGCCTGCGGGCGCTGTTCTTCCTCGTCAAGGGACTGCTCGACCGGCTCGTCTACCTCTCGGCGGGCCTGGCGATCATCCTGGCGTTCATCGGCGTCAAGCTCATCCTGCACTGGGGTCACGTCGACATCGACGAGTCGATCCCGGAGATCCCGACGCCGCTGAGCCTCGGCGTCGTCCTGGGGGTCCTCGCCGTGGTGACCGTCGCGAGCCTGATCAGGACGCGCGGCAAGCCGGACGAGAAGGCCCACGCGGGCTCGCTCACGGCCACCAGGGCCAGGCTCGAGGTTGGCCCCAAGGCCCGGGCCGACCAGGAGCCGCCGCGCTGATCGGGGTGCTGGCCCCGACCCGGGCTGTTGGCTTCGACCGCCGCCGTGCTATACATCTGATGTTTCCGTGCGAGGTTGCCGGAGCGGGGCCGGAGGAGGGTCATACATGACGTTCGAGACCACAGCAGGGGCATCAGCCGCGCCGGGCAGCGCCGCGCCAAGCAGTGCCGCGCCAAGCAGTGCCGCGCAGGGCGAGCTCTCCGGCGTCCGCGCCGTCGTGACCGGGGGTGCGTCGGGCATCGGCGCGGCGACAGTGCGCGCCATGCTCGCGCGCGGCGCGACGGTGACGTCGATCGACCGGGTGGCCGACGGCGTGCCCGAGGGCGCAGGAGCGCAGATCGCCGACGTGACGGACGACGCGGCGGTGCGCGCCGCCGTCGTGGCCGCGGCCGAGGCGATGGGCGGCATCGACGTCGTCGTGAACAACGCGGGGATCGGCGCGCAGGGCACCGTCGCGGACAACGACGACGCGGAGTGGCTGCGGGTCCTGGACGTGAACGTGCTCGGGATCGTCCGCGTGACGCGCGCCGCGCTGCCGTACCTGCGCGAGTCGCCGCACGCCGCCGTCGTGAACACCTGCTCGATCGCCGCGTGGACCGGCCTGCCGAACCGGGCGCTGTACTCGGCGTCCAAGGGTGCGGTGCAGTCGCTCACGCTCGCCATGGCCGCTGACCACGTGCGCGAGGGCATCCGGTTCAACTGTGTCAACCCCGGGACCGCCGACACGCCCTGGGTGAGCCGGCTGCTCGACGTCGCCGCCGACCCGGCCGCCGAGCGAGCGGCGCTGGAGGCCCGCCAGCCCTCGGGCCGGCTCGTCACCGCCGACGAGGTGGCGCACGCCGTCTGCTACCTCGCGAGCCCGCTCGCCGCCGCCACGACGGGCGCGATGCTCGCCGTCGACGGCGGATCGCACGCGCTGCGCACCCGCGCGCCCGAGCAGGGCTGACCTGAGTTGAGCGCAGAGTTGAGCGCAGAGCTGAGCGCAGAGCCGAGCGGAGGACGGGACACCATGGAGACGACGACGGTGCGCGACACCGGGATCCGGCTCACCACCCTCGGGTTCGGTGCCGCACCGGCGGGCAACCTGTACCAGGCGATGACCGACGAGGACGCGCACGCGACCTTCGAGGCCGCCTGGGCCGCCGGGATCCGGTACTTCGACACGGCGCCGCACTACGGGCTCGGCCTGTCGGAGCGCCGGCTCGGCGCCTTCCTGCGCACGCGGCCGCGCGACGAGCTGGTGGTGTCCACCAAGGTCGGGCGGCTGCTCGTCCCGTCACCCGAGACCGCGCACCGCAAGGACCCGGACATCTTCGAGGTGCCCGCCGCGACCCGCCGGGTCTGGGACTTCTCGCGCGACGGGGTGCTGCGGTCGCTCGAGGCCAGCCTGGAGCGCACCGGCCTGGACCGGGTGGACGTCGTCTACCTGCACGACCCCGACGAGCACTGGGAGCAGGCGGCGCACGAGGCGCTGCCCGCGCTCGTCGAGCTCCGCGACCAGGGTGTGGTCGGCGCGGTCGGCGCCGGGATGAACCAGTCCGCGATGCTCACACGGTTCGTCCGCGAGACCGACGTCGACGTCGTCATGTGCGCCGGGCGGTTCACGCTCCTGGAGCAGGCAGCGCTGGGCGACCTGCTGCCCGCGGCGGCCGAGCGGGGCGTCGCGGTGGTGGCTGCCGCCGCGTACAACTCGGGCATCCTCGCGCACGACTCACCGCCGTCGGACGCCACGTACGACTACGCGCCCGCGGCGGAGGAGCTGCTCGACCGGGCCCGGCGGATCGCCACCGTCTGCGCCGAGCACGGCGTGACGCTGCCGCAGGCGGCGCTCGCCTACGTGCGCACGCACCCGGCGGTCGTGAGCACCGTCGTCGGGCTCGCGACGCCCGAGCAGGCACGGCAGGCCGGGGAGCGGGCCGCGGTGCGGGTGCCGGCGGAGCTGTGGCGGGCGCTGGCCGATGCGGGCCTGCTCCCGGAGGCGGCGGTCCCCGCTCGCTGACAGTCATCGGTCATCCGATCTATCGGCACCACCCGGCGACACCACGGCACGGTTTGGTAGAGATCTGACCGAAGATCTTGAGATGCATCGGATGTCTGCGGTATGAATGCGACTACACGGAGGCAAAGGAGCATCGCGTGTCGGACCCAGCACTTCTCCGCGCCACGGGGATCAGCAAGTCCTTCCCCGGCGTGCTCGCGCTCGACGACGTCCACCTCGACCTGCGGCCCGGTGAGGTGCTGGCGCTCGTGGGGGAGAACGGGGCGGGCAAGTCGACCCTCCTGAAGCTGCTCTCCGGCATCTACCGGCCGGACGCCGGGACGATGGAGCTCGACGGGGCCCCGATGAGCCCCGCGGGCCCCCGCCAGGCGAACGAGCTCGGCATCAGCGTGATCCACCAGGAGTTCCACCTGATGCCCGACCTGACGGTCGCGCAGAACATCTTCATCGGCAGGGAACCCCGCCGGGTCGGCCTCATCAGGGACGACGAGCTCGTGCGCCGGGCGACCGCCCTCTTCGCACGCCTCGGCATCCCGCTCGACCCGCGGCAGCCGGTGTCCCACCTGAGCGTGGCCGGCCAGCAGATGGTCGAGATCGCCAAGGCGCTCTCGTTCGACGCCCGGGTGCTGATCATGGACGAGCCGACGGCGGCGCTCACGGAGACCGAGGTCGCGACGCTGTTCCGGATCGTGCGCGACTTCGTCTCGCCGCGCACCGGCGTCATCTACGTCTCGCACCGCATGGACGAGATCAAGGAGATCTCCGACCGCATCACCGTGCTGCGCGACGGCCGCTACGTGGACACGCTGCCCACCGCGAGCACCGAGACCCGCGAGGTCATCGCCGCCATGGTGGGCCGCCGGCTCGAGACCGGCGTGCGGCCGGCCATTCGTACCAGCAGGGCGACGGCGTCGGACGCGACCGAGCGCGAGGTGGTGCTCGCGGTGCGGGGCCTCAGCACCCGCAAGCTCCTGAAGGACGTGTCCTTCGAGCTGCACCGGGGCGAGATCCTCGGCTTCGCGGGCCTCATGGGCGCCGGGCGCACCGAGGTCGCCCGGGCGATCATCGGGGCGGACCGGTCCACCGGCGTCGTCGAGGTGCGGGGCAGGCCGGTCACGGTGCGCAACCCCGCCGACGCCGTCCGGCACGGCATCGGCTACCTCTCGGAGGACCGCAAGCGCTACGGACTGCTCCTGGACCAGGACGTCGTACGCAACGTGATGCTCTCCTCGCTGCCCGGCATGACCCGTGCGGGTTTCGTGCGCGACGCCGACGGGCGCCGGGCGGCCACCGAGATGGTGGACCGGCTCTCGATCCGCACACCGTCGGTCAACCAGACGGCCAAGAACCTGTCGGGCGGCAACCAGCAGAAGGTGGTCCTGGCCAAGTGGCTCGTGCGGGACTGTGACGTGCTGATCGTCGACGAGCCGACGCGCGGGATCGACGTCGGCGCGAAGGACGAGATCTACGGCCTGCTCACGAGCCTGGCGGCGCAGGGCAAGTCGATCATCGTGATCTCGTCCGAGCTGCCCGAGGTGCTGCGGCTCGCCGACCGGATAGTCGTCATGTGCGAGGGCCGGGTCACCGGCACCCTCGCCAATGCCGACGCGACCCAGCACGACATCATGGAGCTCGCGACGCGGTTCGGTGCCGACCGCTCGCTCGTCAAGACCGGAGACCCAGCATGACGACACCCAGCATGACTCCGAGCACCACGACCACCGGCCCGGCCCCGAAGCGTGCCACCGCGTTCGGCAACCGCCAGCAGCTGCAGCAGGTCCTCGCCTTCGCAGGGCTGGTGGTCATCTTCGCCTTCTTCTCGTTCGCCAGCCCGTACTTCCTCGACTGGGCGAACGTGAAGGGCATCCTGCTCGCGACGGCGGTCACCGGGATCATGGCGCTGGGCGCCACCTTCGTCATCGCGACCGGCGGGATCGACCTGTCGGTCGGCACCGGCATGACCCTGTGCTCGGTGATGACCGGCGTGTTCCTGGCGAACCTCGGCCTGCCGCTCGTCGTCGGCGTGCTGGGCGGGCTCGCGATCGGCGCCCTGATCGGCCTGCTCAACGGCCTGAACGTCTCGTACCTGCGGCTGCCGCCGTTCATCGCGACGCTCGCGATGATGATGGTCGCGCAGGGGCTCTCGCTGGTCATCTCCGGGACGAAGCCCATCTACTTCAGCGAGGTGGGCGGGTTCGACCAGCTCGCCGCCGGGGAGCTGGTCCCGGGGCTGCCCAACGCCGTCCTGATCTTCTTCGTCGCCGCCGTCATCGCCGGCGTCACGTTGAGCAAGACGCTCACCGGCCGCTATGCGCTCTCGATCGGCTCCAACGAGGAGGCGACGGCGATCTCAGGGGTCGACGTGCGGCGGTGGAAGGTGGTCATCTACACGGTCGCCGGTCTGTTCACGGGCCTGGCCGGCGTCGTCATGGCCTCCCGGCTCAACTCCGCGCAGCCCGGCCTCGGCCTCGGGTACGAACTCGAGGCGATCGCCGCCGTCGTCATCGGCGGAACGTCCCTGCGGGGCGGCAAGGCGACGATTCTGGGCACCGTGATCGGCGCGCTCATCATGGCGACGCTCACCAACGGCCTGCGGATCATGTCGATCCCGCAGGAGTGGCAGAAGGTCGCCGTCGGCATCGTGATCGTGCTCGCCGTCTACGCCGACATGCTGCGCCGCGGCAAGGAAGCCTGAGCTGACACCGCCTGAACTGACACCGCCTGAACTGACGTGAACTGACCACCGCGTGAACTGACCATCGAAGGAGCTGGATCAGCATGAACATCCACACCACCACGCGCAGGCGGTTCGCCGCGGCGGCCGCCGCCTCCGTCGCCGCGCTGCTCGCGCTCACGGCCTGTGCCTCGGGCGGGGGCGCGGAGCCGGGGGCCGGCGACAAGCCGTACGTCGCCCTGGTCTCCAAGGGTTTCCAGCATCAGTTCTGGCAGGCGGTCAAGCAGGGGGCCGACGACGCCGCGGCCGAGCTCGACGTCGAGGTCACGTTCGAGGGGCCCGAGACCGAGACCGAGGTCGAGAAGCAGCTCACCATGCTCCAGACGGCCCTCGACAAGAGCCCGGACGCGCTGGGCTTCGCGGCCCTCGACTCCGAGGCATCCATCCCGATGATGACCGACGCCTCCTCGCGCGGGATCCCCGTCATCGCGTTCGACTCCGGTGTCGAGTCGGACGTGCCGGTGACCACGGTGTCGACCGACAACCTGGCGGCGTCGGCCGAGGCGGCCAAGCACATGGCCGAGCTGGTCGGGAGCGGCAAGATCGCCATCATCGCGCACGACCAGACGTCGCAGACCGGGCAGCAGCGCGTCGAGGGGTTCACGCAGTACATCGAGGAGAACGCGCCCGACATCGAGATCGTGGACACGCAGTACGCGAACGGCGACCAGCTCAAGTCCGCCGACGCCGCGAAGGCGATCATGCAGGCCCACCCCGACCTCAAGGGCATCTACGGCACCAACGAGGGCTCCGCCGTCGGCGTGGTCAAGGCGGTGCAGGAGACCGGCAAGTCGGGGAAGCTCACGGTGATCGGCTTCGACTCGGGCAAGGCGCAGACCGACGCGATCCGCGACGGGCTGATGGCCGGCGCGATCACGCAGGACCCGATCAAGATGGGCTACGAGACGGTCAAGGCCGCGGTCGCCGCGATCAACGACGAGGAGCTGGAGCCGGTCATCGACTCGGGCTTCTACTGGTACGACAAGAACAACATCGACGACGAGGACATAGCGGCGGTCCTGTACGAGTGACCAGTCCTACTCCAGGTTCTCTGGCCTCGGGAGGGAGTCCTCCACGCCCAGCAGGTGGCTCGCCATGCGGATGCGGGCCGCCTCCGGGTCCCGCGCGGCGAGCGCGCGCCAGATGGCCTCGTGCTCGCCGTGCGTGCGCTCCTCGATGCCCTCGGTGTGCAGGCCGCGCCAGAGCCTGGCCCGGACGGTGCGGCCCGCGAACGACTCGATGAGCGCCTCCAGCACCGGGTTGCCGGTGTGCGCCGCGATGACGCGGTGGAACGCGATGTCGATCTCGATGAACCGGTCGTGGTCCACCGACGCGCCGTGCATGATCTCCGGGACGCGGTCAAGGATCGCGCGTGCCTCGGCCACCGCGTCGTCGGTCATCCGGGTGGCGGCCAGGCCCGCCGCCTCCGTCTCCAGCACGCGGCGCACGCTGTGGAAGGCGGGCATGGCGCCGTCGTCCTGCAGGTCAAGGACCATCGCCATGGGGGAGAGCAGGCGGGCGGGATCGAGGCTGGTGACGTAGGTGCCGTCGCCCTGGCGGGTGTGCACGACGCCGAGGATCGACAGGGCGCGGACGCCCTCCCGGAGCGAGCCGCGGGAGACCTGGAGCGTGTCGGCCAGGTCCTTCTCGACGGGCAGCCGGTCGCCGGGCCGGAGCTGTCCGTCGAGGATCATCCTGCGGATGCCGTCGACTACCTCGTCAGTGCGGGACATGCTCGGAAGTATCGCGCACAGGAGTGTCGCGCACAGAACTATCGAGCACAGAACTATCGCCCACCCAGTACGTCCCGCCCGGGAACCTGAACCGGTCGAGGGAGTCCTCGTACATCTGCGTGGAGTAGCCCGGCCGGGACGGCAGCACGTACGCGGTGCCCGCGCCCTTGTCGGCGACGATGCACGGGTCCGTGAAGTGCTCGTGCAGGTGGTCCACGTACTCGGTCACGCGGCCGTCGAGGTCCCCGCTGATCGCCACGTAGTCGAGCACGGAAACGTGCTGCACCATCTCGCACAGGCCGACGCCGCCCGCGTGCGGGCACACAGGCACCCCGAACTTCGCCGCGAGCAGCAGCACGGCGACTATCTCGTTGATGCTCGCGAGCCGCCCGGTGTCGAGCTGGCAGTAGTCGATCGCCTCGGCCTGGAACAGCTGCTTGAACATCACGCGGTTGTGGCAGTGCTCGCCCGTCGCCACCCCGATCGGCGCGACGGCGCGGCGGACGGCGGCGTGGCCCAGGATGTCGTCGGGCGACGTCGGCTCCTCGATCCACAGCGGGTCGAACCTGGCCAGCTCGCGCATCCACTCGATCGCCTGCGGCACGTCCCAGACCTGGTTGGCGTCGATCATCAGCGCGCGGTCCGGGCCGAGCACCTCGCGCGCGATCGCCAGGCGGCGGACGTCCTCCTCGAGGCTCGCCCCGACCTTGAGCTTCACGTGCTGGTACCCGGCGTCGACGGCCTCCTGGCAGAGCCGCCGGAGCTTGGCGTCGCTGTAGCCGAGCCACCCGGCCGACGTCGTGTAGACCGGGTAGCCGGTCCGTTCGAGGTGTGCGATCCGCTCCTGCTTGGTGCCCTCGCGTTCGCGGAGGATCTTGAGTGCGTCCTCGCGGGTCAGCGCGTCGGAGAGGTAGCGAAGGTCGGCGACGTCGACCAGCTCCTCCGGTGTCATGTCGACCAGCACGCGCCACAGCGGCTTGCCCGCGCGGCGCGCGACCAGGTCCCAGGCCGCGTTGAGCACCGCGGCCAGCGACAGGTGCACCACACCCTTCTCGGGCCCGAGCCAGCGCATCTGGCTGTCGGACGTCAGGTCCCGGTAGACGGCGCCCATGTCGGCGGCGACCTCGTCGACGTCCCGGCCCACGAGCGCTGCCGCCTGCTGGCGCGCGGCCTCGGCGACGATGTCGTTGCCCCGGCCGATGGTGAACGTCAGCCCGTAACCGCCGAGCGTGGCGCCGGGGTCGTCCGGGTCCGGCGCGTCCGTCTCCAGCACGACGTAGGCGGCCGAGTAGTCGCCGTCCTTGTTCATCGCGTCGGAACCATCGGCGGTGACCGACGTCGGGAACCGCACGTCCTCTACCCGGACCCCTGTGATCGTGGCCATGCCCGCCCTTTCGCAAACATCAGATGAACTGCCAGCAATCTACGGAGAGTAGACGCAAGGGTCAAGGCGGCGACACTGGATCCGGGGGATTGGTTCGATCAATGGGCCGCGGACCGAGTCGGAGCCAGAGCGGACGCGAACCAGTGGCGGGCCCACGGGGTCGGCAGGCCCATGAGTTCGGTCCCTTGCACGGTCGCCGAGATGACTTCGGTCGGTTGCCCCGTGGACGGTGCCGACACCGACCCAAAGACGGGGGACCCCC